>NZ_JCBATA010000002.1:0-227155 GCF_059816245.1 Frankia sp. RB5 | reverse complement strand
CACCGCCACCTTCGGGTTCGACTGCCCCCGAACCAGCCCGAACACCTCATAGCCCTTCGCGGTCAACAACTCACCCAGATACAACCCGTCCTGACCGGTAATCCCGGTAATCAGCGCACGCGGCACGATGTCGTCCTTTCCCGCGCCCGATGGAGCCGGCGGCGCGGTGCATTCACAAGGATTCTCGGAAATCATCCGGCGGGTACCGCGGCCGGCGAGGTCGAGGGACAGGAGACAGCCAGGCCGGGACCGTCAGGTCGGCGTGCCGGCGGAATCGAGGGCGGAGTCGGACGCGCCGGCGGCAGGGGCATGGTCGACGGTGCCAGCACGGTTGGCGGTGCCAGCACGGTTGGTGGTGTCCGCACGGCCGGCGCGATCGGCGGAGCCGGCGGGATCGGCGGGGGTCGTGGGGGCGCGGACGGCCTCGACGCCGAGCGCGTCGGCGGCGGCGAGGGTGGCCCGGCTGGAGGCGAGCAGCTCGGCGGTCACGCTCGTGTCCCCACCCCGGCACATCCGCAGGAAGGCCGCCGCGGCGTCGCGGTGGCCCTTGTCCTGGGCGCCCTTCCACACCGAGCGGCCGTCGACGACGAGTTCCCGGTAGTCGTCGATGCGGACGTGACGCACCCCGGCGAGCGCCTCGACCTGCTCCTTGCGGGCGCCGCGCGGATGGGCGGAGCTGTAGGCGATCGTCGACAGCGAGCCGTCGACGTGTCGCAGCGTCACCGACATGTCGGGAGCGAGCAGCAGTTCGGCGTCGCGGCCGGCGAGCGCCGCCACCGCGTCGACCTGGCTGCCGGTCAGTGCCGCGCAGGCGTCGACGAAGTGGCAGACCTCGCCGAGCAGCCGGCCGCCCTGGACCCGGTCGTTGTACCAGTGATCGCCTGGCACCGGCCCGGCGGCGACCCGGTAGACGACGCTCAGCGGGCCGGTGCGCTCGGACAGCGCCGCGTGCGCGCCGCCGAGCGCGGGCGAGAAGCGCCGGTTGTACCCGACGACGAGCGCGCCGCCGCCAGCCGCCGCGGCCCGCTCGACCCGGTCGAGCTCGTCGAAGCCGAGCGCCAGCGGCTTCTCGCACCACACGTGCCGGCCCCGTTCGAGGGCGCGGGCGGCGAGCTCGGCGTGGGTCGCGTGCGGGGTGGCGATGACGATCACGTCGATGTCGTCGTCGTCGAGGACGGCGTCGGCGCCGGCCACCGCGCCGGCGAAGCCGTGCCGGTCGGCGAACGAGCGCGCCGAGCGGCCCCCCGCGGAGGCGACGGTGGCGAACTGGTCGAAGCCCGCGGCCCGGAACGCGGGCAGCAGCACGGAGGCGGAGAAGGCGCCCGCGCCGATCCAGCCGACCCGGCTGCCGCGGCGCAGCGCCGGGGCAGCGCGCTGGCGCGGCACCCGCGGGCGCGGGCGGGCGTCGTCACCGGGCGCCGGCGAGGGCGGATAGTCGAAGCGGATCGCCAGGTAGGGCTCGGTGCGCTCGGCGACGAGCTCGTAGGCGCGCGGCGCCTGCTCGATCGGGAAGGCGTGGGTGACCAGGTCGTCGACGCGCAGCCGGCCGGCGGCGAGCAGGTCGAGCACCGCCTCCTGGTTGCGCCCCTCGGTCCAGCGCACCTGGCCGGCCGGGTAGTCGACGCCCCAGTCCTCGTAGCCGCGCTCGTAGCGGCCCGGCCCGTAGGAGCGGGCGAAGCGCAGGGTGAGCTCCTTGTCGTAGAACGGCGCCCGGGTCAGGTCGAGCCCGACGTCGCCGACGACGACGAGGTGCGCGCGGTCGCGGGCGAGCGCGGTCGCCCGCATCACCGGCTCCGCGGAGCGCCCCGCCGCGCAGACAAGCACCGCGTCGGCCCCGCGCCCGCGGCTCCAGGCCCGCACGGCCTCGGTGGTGGCCTCGCCGGACTCGGCGAACGCCCGCACCCCGGCGGCCCGGGCGGCGTCCAGCGGCAGCTCGGCAAGATCGATGCCCGCGACGTCGCAGCCGCTGGCGAGCGCCAGGCGCGCCGCGAGCTGGCCGACCAGGCCGAGCCCGACGACGACCACCTTCGAGCCCGGCCCGACCTCGGCCAGGCGCAGCCCGTGCAGGGCTATCGAACCGATGGTGGCGAACGCGGCGGCGCAGGCGTCGACGCCGTCGGGTACCCGCGCGCACAGCAGCCCGGGCACGGACTGGAACTCGGCGTGGTTGGCCCGCCCCGCCCCGCCGGTGGCGACAAGGTCCCCCGGGCGGATGCCGTCGACCGCCGCCCCGACCTCGACCACCCGGCCGCAGGCGCTGTAGCCGAGAGGAACGTCGGTGCCCAGCCGGTCGCGCACCGTGCGCACGGCCGTCGAGAGACCGTCCGCGCGGGCCTTGACCGCGACCTTGCGCACCAGGTCGGGCCGGGCGCGGGCCTTGGCGAGCAGGCTGGACCGGGCGAGCGCGGTGACGGCCCGCTCGGTGCCGGCCGACACGATGCTCGCCGCCGTCGACACCAGCACCTCGGTCGGACCGACGGTCGGCACGGGCACCTCGACGACCCGCACCGCTCCCCCGGACGCCGCCTGAACCACCTGTCTCATCTCGCGCGAACCTCCGCCGCCGTCGTCGACGGGCCCGGCGCTGTCCGCGGGCGGCCGGTGGACAACCGGCGGCCAGCCGCGCGGGACACCCGCACCCACATGATGCCGCGCAGTGTAGTTGATGCATTACATTCAGCGATGAACGTCGCTCGCTCTCCATCCGACGTGTCAGAGCCGGAGGAACGGCCATGCTGTCAGCGCCGGCCGCCACGTGGATCCTCACCCTGGCGGCGACCCCGATCGTCATCGTGTCCATGCACCGCCTGGCCGCGATCGACCAGGTCAACGCCCGTTCCTCGCACGCGGCGCCGACGCCGCGCGGCGGCGGCATCGCGGTCGTGCTCGGCCTGTTCGGTGGGGTGCTGGTCACCGTGTTCTGCGACGGCGGCGCCGGCGGGCCCAACCTGCTGCCGCTGAGCGCCGCCGCCGCCCTGTTCGGGCTGATCGGACTCGCCGAGGACGTCGGCGGCGTCACCGCGATGCGTCGCCTCGCGCTGCACACCGCGGCGGCGTTCCTCGTGGCGGCGATGGCCGTGCTGGGCGCGGTCCTCGGCGACCCGGAGCCCCGCCTGCTCACGGTCCTGCTGGTCACCGTGACCGCGCCACTGTGGATCACCGGTTTCGTCAACGTCTTCAACTTCATGGACGGCATCAACGGCATCTCGGCGGCGACGGCGGCGCTGACCGGGGCCACCCTCGCCGCGCTCGGCGCGGACCGCGGCGCCACGGCGGTGAGCGCCGGCGGCACGCTCGTCGCGGCGGCCGCCCTCGGCTTCCTGCCGTTCAACTTCCCCCACGCCCGCGTCTTCCTCGGCGACGTCGGCAGCTACGCGCTCGGCGCCGTGCTCGCCGTCCTCACCGCGCAGGCGGTGCTCGCCGGCGTCCCGCCGGAGGCGGCACTCGCACCGAGCGCGCTCTACCTCGCCGACACCACGGCGACCCTCCTGCGCCGCATCCGCGCCGGCGAGCCATGGCACACCGCGCACCGCTCGCACGCCTACCAGCGGCTGACCGTCGCGGGCTGGTCGCACACCCAGGTCACCCTCCTCGTCGCCGCCGTCACCGGCGTCCTCATCGCGCTGTCCCTGGCCGCCTACGGCCCGCCGGCGACCCGCCTGGCCGCCGACGCCGCCTGCGCTCTGGTCCTCGCGGCCTACCTCGCCGCCCCCCGCCTCGCCGCCCACCACGCCGCTCACTACGCCGCTCACTACGCCGCCCGCCGCGCCGCCCGCCGCGCCCACCGCCCCGCCCCGGCCCCCACAGCGGGTCCCCCGGCCGGAGCGCAGGCGCCCGTTCCCCCGCTGCCCACCCAGCGTCGCCCGCGGGCGATGGCGCCCGCCCGCCCCGACACCGGCCCGCCGCCCATCACCGCCGGACGCCCGCCCGCCAGCGCCGGACGCCCGCCCACCGGCGCGGACCCAAGCCAGGCCGACGCCGCACGGCCGACCGGGGCCAGCGGGCAGCCGGCGGGCAGGGACGTCCCGTGAGCCGGGTCGCCGTGTACGGCGCCACCGGGTTCATCGGCACCGCCTGCGCGCACGCCCTGCGCCACGCCGGGCTCGACGTGGTCGCGCGCACGGCCCGCCGGCTGTGGGTCGCCCCCGAGGACCTGGCCGGCTCGCCGGCGGCGGGCCACCGGCCGTTCCTGGACGAGGTGCGCGCCGAGCTCGACGGCGTCGACGCGGTCGTGAACGCCGCGGGCCTGGCGACCTCCGCCGCGAGCCGCACCCCCGCCCTGGTCGGGGCCAACGCCGCCTGGCCCCGGCTGCTCGCGGACGCGTGCGAACGGGCCCGGGTGCCTCGCCTCGTGCACGTCAGCACCGCCGCGGTGCAGGGCCGGGCGCCGCGGCTCGACGAGAGCCTCGACTACGCGCCGGTGACCCCGTACGCGCGCGCGAAGGTGCTCGGCGAGCAGCTGCTGCGCGACGCCGCCGCCCGGGGCACCGTCGCGACGACCGTGTACCGCCCGCCGTCGGTGCACGGTCCGGGCCGGCGGATGACCAGCGACTTCGCCGCGTTCTGCCGCCGCTTCCCGCTGGTGACCTGCGCGGACGGCAGCCAGCCCGTGCCGGTGGCACTGGTCGGCAACGTCGGCGCCGCGCTCGCCGAGATCGTCACGGCGGACGACGCCCCGCTCGTCGTCTCCCACCCCTACGAGGGGCACACGGTGCGCACGCTCTACGAGACGTTCGCGCCGGGGCGGCCCCTGCGCTGCCTGCCCGCCGCCGCCGTGGGCGCGTTGCTGCGGGCCGCGGAGCCGACCGGAAGCTGGCTGCCGCCGCTGGGCGCGCTGTGCCGGCGGGCGGAGCTGATGCTGCTCGGCCAGGCGCAGGCGCCGGGCTGGCTCGCCGCGCGCGGCTTCCGGCTGCCGTTGGGACAGGCCGCGTGGGACGAGCTCGCCACCGGGCTGCGCGGCCCGGTTCCGCGTCCTCGCGCGGCCCGCGGACCGTGCGACACACGCGACGACACCTACCGATCACCCCGTTAGGTAATCGACTCACTACCATCTGACGTCTTGTCTGATGCCGACGGCTGGAGGTCGCGCTTCATGTCCCACCCTCCCAGCCGCCGCCGCGTCCTGGTCCTCACCCACTACTTCCCACCGGAGATCGGCGCCCCGCAGGCCCGGCTCTCGGAGACCGCGCGGGCCTGGGCGTCCGCCGGCCTGCACGTCACCGTGCTCACCGGCCTACCGAACCACCCCACCGGCGTGATCCCGCCCGCGTACCGCGGCGCCTGGCTGCGCACCGAACGGGTGGACGGCTACCGCGTGCTGCGCACCTGGCTGTACGCCACGCCGAACGAGGGGGTGGTGCGCAGGACCCTGTCGCACCTGTCGTTCATGGTTACCAGCGTCACGCTCGGCGGCTGGCGGACGGGGCCGTGCGACGTGGTGATGGTGTCCTCGCCGACGTTCTTCCCGCTCGGCTCGGCGTGGCTGCTCGCCCGGCTGCGGCGGGCCCGGCTGATCGTGGAGGTCCGCGACCTGTGGCCGGCGATCTTCGAGCAGCTCGGCGTCCTCACCGACCGACGGGTGCTCGGCGTCCTCGAACGCCTCGAGCTCGCCGCCTACCGCGCAGCCGATGCCGTCGTCACCGTCACCGAGGGGTTCCGCGACGACATCGTCCGCCGCGGCATCCCGGCCGGCAAGGTGCACGTCATCCGCAACGGCGTCGACCTCACCCGGTTCCGTCCCGGCACCCGCCCGCCCGCGGGCATCCGGGCTCGGCTCGGCGCGGGGGACGGCGAGATCCTCGTCCTCTACATCGGTGCCCACGGCATCTCGCACGGCCTGACCTCGATCGCCGACGCGGCGGCGCGGCTCGCGGCACCCCAGCCCACGTCCCCGACCGCGACGTCCCCGACCGCGACGGGTCGCAACACGGCGGATCGCAACACGGCGGGCATGACCTCGGAGGCGCCGACGTCCCAGCCGGTGCGGTTCGCCTTCGTCGGCGAGGGTGCGCAGAAGCGGCGCCTCGCCGACCACGTCCGCGGCCTCGGGCTGACGAACACGGTGCTGCACGACGGCGTGCCCCGCGAGCAGGTGCCGGGGGTCGTGGCCGCCGCGGACATCTGCGTGGTGCCGCTGCGCGACGTGCCGATGTTCGACACGTTCATCCCGTCGAAGATGTTCGAGCTGCTGGCCGCCGGACGGCCGGTGATCGGCACGGTGCGCGGCGAGGCCGCGCGGATCCTGATGGCGGCCGGGCAGGCCGTCGTCCCGCCCGAGGATCCCGACGCACTCGCCCGGGAGGTCGCCCGCCTCGCCGCCGACCCCGACCGGCGCGCGCGGATGGCCCGGGACGGCAGGGCGTACGTCGAGCGCCACTTCGACCGCGACGCGCTCGCCCGGGACTACCAGGACCTGCTGTTCGCCCCGCCGATCCCACCACCGCCCACCCCGACGGCCGAGCACGGCGACCCGCCGCGTTCCCACCCGGCGCCGGTTGGCGGGGTGCCCGCGCAACGCGGCCTTCTGGGTGGTGGCACCTCGCACCGCACGCCGGCGGACGCGGGAACCGGCGCCGCCGGACCGGAGGCGAACGCGTGAGGATCCTTGTCACCGGCGGCAGCGGCTTCGTCGGGCGCCGGGCGGTGCGCCACGCCGTCGACGCCGGCCACGAGGTGGTCGGCGTCGCCCGCGCCGAGCCCGCCGCCGCCACACTGCGCGGCCTCGGCGCCCGGCCCGTCGTCGGCGACCTCGACGACCCGCCGGGGCTCGCCACCGCCTTCGCCGCCGCCGAGGCCGACGTCCTGCTCAACATCGCCTCGCTCGGCTTCGGCCACATCGACGCCATCCTCGCGGCGACGCGAGCCGCCGGCCTGCGCCGCGCGGTCTTCGTGTCGACGACCGGCATCTTCACCGCGCTCGACCCGCCGTCCAAGCGGGTGCGCATCGCCGCCGAGCGCGCCATCGAGGCCAGCGGGCTCGACTGGACGATCATCCGCCCCACGATGATCTACGGCGGTCCCGACGACCGCAACATGGCCCGGCTGCTCGCCCTGGTGCGCCGCACCCCCGTGCTGCCGCTTCCCGGCGGCGGCCGACTGCACCAGCCCGTCCACGTCGACGACCTCGCCGCCACCCTGCTGCGAGCCCTCGACGCGGGCGCCGCCATCGGCCGGGCCTACGACGTCGCCGGACCGGTGCCGCTGCCGTTTCGGGACGTCGTCGCCGCCGCCGGGACCGCCACCGGACGGCGTGTGCGCTGCCTGCCGGTCCCCGTCCGCCCGGTGCTCGCCCTCGCCGGCGGCTACGAACGCCACGCCCGCCGGCCGCGGCTGAAGGCCGAACAGATCGCCCGGCTCGCCGAGGACAAGGCGTTCGACATCGCGCCGGCGCGCCGCGACCTCGGCCACCGGCCACGCCCGTTCGACGCCGGCCTCGCCGACCTGGCGACCGCGACCGGCACCCGCGGCGGCCCTCCGGCGCCCGCGGCGTCGCGGCGTCGCGCCGCCACCGCGCCGGGCCGCCTGATCGCCCAGGTGCGCGCCGTCGAGGCCGTGGCCGGACGGCCGGTGGCGGTGCGCTTCGCCGTCGCCCTCGTTCGGCACGCACCTCGGATCGCCCGTACCGGCTGCCTGGACGCGGCCGACCGCGCCCTGTCCGACGAGACCCTCGACCTGCGCCCGCTGCCCGGTGTGCGGGTGCGCGTGCCCGGGCGGCTGTTCGGCGCCGCGCGCGAGGTGTACTGCCGCGGAGCCTTCCACGCGCTGCCGGGGTTCGTCCCCGCCGCCGGCCAGGTCGTCGTCGACCTCGGGGCCGGCGAGGGCCTGTACACGATACTGGCCGCGCGGGCCGGCGCGGACGTCATCGCCGTCGAGGCGCGCCGCGACCGCGCCGACGCGCTCGCCGGCCACATCGCCGACAACGGCATCGAACGCCAGGTCCAGGTCCTGCACGCGGTGGTGCACCCGGTGGGCCGCACCCGCGTCGGGGCCGACCGGCTCAGCGTGCCCGAGATCCTCGCCGCCGGCGGCGTCGACCAGGTGGACCTGCTGCGGATCGACCTCGGCGCCGGAGCATCCGCCCTGTTCGGCGATCTCCGCTGGCTTCGCGCCGTCGACCGCCTGGTGCTGCGGATACACCCCGCCCGTGAGGGTGGCGGAAGCATCGCCGACAGCCGCGACATCGGCGGCGGCGACCACACCGTCGGCGGCGACGACACCGGCCGCGGCGAGGGCGACACCGGCGGCGAGGGCGACGGCGACCAGGACGCAGGGACGCTGGCCGCGCGGCTGCGGGCGCTCGCGTTCGAGGTGACGGTTCTCGACGAGGACCTGCGTCGGGTGGCCAACCCCGCAGCCGCGACCACCGGCTATCTCTACGCCGGCCGGCGCTGCCCCGCGCCCGCCCCGAACGCCACCTGGACCGTCCCTCCGCCCGCCGACGCGTCCGTGCGGCCCGGCCCGCCGGCACCGCCCAGCGAGCAGGCACCGCCCAGCGAGCGGCCGGACCGTCCGGCCGTACCGACGGCGCGGACCGCCCCGACGGCGACGCGCGGCGCCGGCAGGCCTGTGTGAGCCGCGGTGACGGCGAGCAGGTCGGCCGCTACCTGCGCACCGTCCGGCAGCTGCGGGCGGGCCAGGTCGTCGCCCGCGGCCGGCTGCGCACCCAGCGGGCCGTGCTGCGCGCGCGGCCCGGCCTCACCGCCGCGATGCTGCGCGGGCGTCCCGTCGCCGGGCGCTGGCCGATCGGCCTGGTTCCCCTCGACGGTCGCTGTCCCGCGCCCCGCGACACCGTCGAGCGACTCGCCGACGGGCGTCTCACCCTCCTCGGCCACACCCGAGACCTGGCCAGGCGCCCCGGGCAGCCGGCCGCGGCCGACCCGTCCCGGTGGGACTGGGAACAGGCCGACGCCCCGCTGCTGTGGCGCTATCACCTGCACTACTGGGACTGGGCCTGGGCGCTGACCGCCGAGGGCGACCAGCGCCGCGACGCACCCGGCGGCAGCGAGGCGGACCGCGCGCTGTTCGCCCGGGTCTACGCCGGCTGGCGCACCGCCGCCCCGGTCGGGCAGGGCGTGGCCTGGGCGCCGTACGTCGCGTCGCTGCGGGCCTGGACGCTGTGCGCGCTGGCGCCGGTACTGGCCTGCGCTCCGCCGATCCGCGACACGCTGCGCGCCGATCTCGGCACCCACCGGGCGTTCCTGCGCGCCCATCTGGAGACCGACGTCGGCGGAAACCATCTCGTGAAGAACATCAAGGCCCTCATCGGGCTGGCCGCGGCCGACGGCGACCGGCGGGGGCTGGAGCACTGGGCGGGCGCGCTGGTCCGCCAGACCCGCCGGCAGGTGCTCGCCGACGGCGGCCACCATGAGCGGGCGCCGGCCTACCACTGCCAGGTACTCGCCGACCTAGACGACGTCGCCGGGCTGCTCGACGCCGCGGGTCACCGGGTGCCGGCGGAACTGACCGCCGCGATCGACCGGATGCGGTCCTGGCTCGGCTCCGTCCTCGGGCCGGACGGCACCGTGCCGCTGCTCAACGACGGCTTCCCCGTGCCTGACGCCCTGGTCCGCCGGCTGCTGCCCCCCATCCCGGCCCAGCCCGCCGTCCTGACCCCGCCCGCCGGACCGACACCGCCCGCCGAGCCGACACCGCCCGCCGAGCCGGCACTGCCCGCGGGCCCGACATCGCCCGCCGGTCCTGGGCCCGGACCCGTCGGCGCCGGGCCCGGTGCGACGAGCGGCACGCTGCTGGCGGACAGTGGGCTCGCGGCCCTCGCCACGGGACGCTGGCACGTGCTCGCCGACGTCGGGCCGCCATGCCCCGACGACCTGCCGGCCCACGCGCACGCCGACACCCTCAGCTTCCTGCTCTGGTGGGACGGCGATCCGCTGCTCGTCGACACGGCGACGTCCACCTACGCTCCCGGCACCCGTCGCGACCACGAGCGGGGCACCACCGCCCACTCGACGATCACGGTGGATGACGCCGACTCCACCGAGGTGTGGGGCGCCTTCCGCGCCGGGCGCCGCGCCCGGCCGACCCTGGTCGCGCTGCGCGCCCACAGCGCGGCCCTGACGCTGACCGCCGCCCACGACGGCTTTCGCCATCTGCCCGGCGCACCCCGCCACCAGCGGCGCTGGCACCTGGACCCGGGCGGCCTCACCCTCGAGGACCGCATCGACGGGAGCCGCCGGCACCGCCTGGCGATGCGGTTCCACTTCGCGCCCGGGGTGACCCTGGCCGCCACCGCACCCACCGCGACGGCCGGCGCATTGACGATCACCACGGCCACCGGGCGGCGTCTGATGCTGCATACCGATGGCGCCGGCGACGGCAGGTGGCGGGTACGGGACACGCCGCGCGCCGTCGGCTGGGAACGCACCGTGTCCGCGCCCACCGCCGAGCTGCGCCTCGTCGCCCGGCTGCCCGTCGTCCTGCACACCCGCCTCGGCCTGGGACATCGGCCCTCACCGGACCGGACCACCGGCATGACCGAGTCGCGCGCCGGTCAGGTGCCGGCGGCGGGCAGCTGAACCGGGGCGGACTGGCGGGGCACCAGGCCGGCGCCGTACCCGGGCCCCGGCCGCGGCGGGACCGGCCGCTCCCGGAACCACGCCACCGTGCGGGCCAGGCCGTCGGCCAGCTCGACCCGCGGCTGCCAGTCGAGCAGCTCCCGGGCCACGGTGACGTCCGGGCGGCGCACGCTGGGGTCGTCTGGGGGGCGCGGGACGAAGGTGATCGGCGCCGTCCCGCCGCACAGCCGCACAACCAGCCGGGCGAGCTCCAGCATGGTCAGCTCGTGCGGGTTGCCGAGGTTCACCGGGCCCGGGTGCTCGCGGGACATCATCCGGACCAGCCCGTCGACCAGATCGTCGACGTGGCACAACGAGCGGGTCTGTGAGCCGTCGCCGGCCACCGTCACCGGGCGGTCGGCCAGTGCCTGGGTCACGAACGTGGGCACGGCCCGGCCGTCGTCGGCCCGCATCCGCGGCCCGTAGGTGTTGAAGATGCGCACGATGCCGGTGCGGGTGCCGTGGGTGGCGCGGTGGGCGGTGGTCAGCGCCTCGGCGAACCGTTTGGCCTCGTCGTACATGCTGCGCGGCCCGACCGGGTTGACATGGCCCCAGTACTGCTCGGCCTGGGGGTGGACCTGCGGGTCGCCGTAGACCTCGGAGGTGGAGGCGAGCACGAACCGGGCGCCCTTGCGGCGGGCGAGGTCGAGCAGCCGCCCGGTGCCGACGGATCCCACCGCCAGCGTCTCCAGCGGCAGGGCGCGGTAGTCGACCGGGGAGGCCGGCGACGCCAGGTGCAGGACCGCGTCGACCGGGCCCGCGATGTCGAGCGGGCCGGTCACGTCCCGGCGCAGCAGGCGGAACGCGCCGTGGGCGCGCAGGGGATCGACGTTGCCGGGCCGGCCGGTGAGGAAGTTGTCGACGCAGACGACCTCGGCGCCGTCCGCCAGCAGCCGCTCGCAGAGGTGACTGCCGACGAACCCCGCTCCGCCGGCGACGACAACACGCATGGCGATCCCCCTAGCCTGTCGCGAAGGCCCTGTCCTGGCACGACGGGCACCTGGCACCGGTCCGGCGCGACGGGCCGCCGGCGGCGCCGGCCCGCGGGAGCCGGCCGCCGGGCTCGCCACCCGCGTCGCCGACCCGTCGTCAGAGGCACTACATCTATCACGGACAGCGACAATCTTCTCGGTAGTCGCCGCGATTTCCCGCCACCCCCGCGACACATATCTACTGTGCGTTGAAGAATGAATACGCATGGTGAATACTGGCCGACCGGGTGGCCCGATCGGGCGGTCGCCCACGCGCGGATCCGGCGGTCCCCGAGGAGGCATGTCGCACCCATGGCGCCCTCCTCCGCCGCGCGCACGGTCCCACGCCCAGGCCCACGTTCGGGCCCAGGCCCCGATCGTCCCTCGTCCGCGCGCCGCGGCACCGTCTGCCGCGATCCCGCGATCCCGCGGCACCGCCCGACGCCCGACGACCCCTCTCGTCCGGCAGTCCCACTCCCGCCAGGAGCGACGATGACCACGGCCACACCCCGGCAGAACCTGCCCGACACCACCGCGCGCTACCTCGACCTGCTCCGCTCGACGCTGACCTTCTCCCTGTGGGACGGCGGCGACGGCAACATCTGGGAACCGCACGGCAGCGCCCGGCGGATCGTGGCCAGAACCATCCAGCGCCGCGGCATGGAGATCGTCCGGCGGACCCCGCCGGAGGTACGCGGCGACGGCCGGGACTGGCCGCGGCTCGCGCACACCATGACCGGTGAGCGGCGGATGCGCAACCTGCAGGAATGCGTCGAGCAGGTATTGCGCGACGACGTCCCCGGCGACCTGATCGAGACCGGGGTGTGGCGGGGCGGCGCCTGCATCCTCATGCGCGGCGTGCTCGCCGCCTACGGCGCCACCGACCGGACCGTGTGGGTCGCCGACTCGTTCGCCGGCCTGCCCGCCCCCGACCCGCGGTACGCGGCCGACGCGAACGACCGCCACCACGAGCAGACGGCGCTGGCCGTCTCCGTCGACCAGGTACGCGACAACTTCCGCCGCTACGGGCTGCTCGACGAGCAGGTCCGCTTCCTGCCCGGCTGGTTCCGTGACACGCTGCCGGACGCGCCGATCGAGAGCCTCGGCGTGCTGCGCCTGGACGGCGACATGTACGAGAGCACGATCGAGGCACTGGAGGCCCTGTACGCGCGGCTGTCGCCGGGCGGCTTCTGCATCGTCGACGACTACGGCGCGGTGCCCGGCTGCCGGGCCGCCGTCGACGACTACCGGGCCGCGAACGGCATCCGCGAACCGATCATCGACGTCGACTGGACGGGCGTCTACTGGCGGCGCGACGGCGCGCCGGGCCGGTCATGAGCCACCAGGACCGGCCCGGCCCGTGGACGGTGCTGATGGTCTGCACCGGCAACCTGTGCCGCTCGCCGCTGGCCGAGTACCTCGCCGCCGCCCACTTCCCGCCGGGCGCCGCGCGCCGGCCGCTGATCCGCAGCGCCGGCGTGCTCGCCCACCCGGACGAGCCGATGCACCCGCACGCCGCGGCGCTGCTGCGGGCCCGCGGCACGGAGCCCGACGCGTTTCGTAGCCGGCGGCTGACGAAGGAGCTGGTCGACGGCAGCGACCTGGTGCTGTGCGCGACCCGCCAGCACCGCTCGACGGTCGTCGGCCTCGTCCCGCGGGCGCTGCGCCGGACCTACACCATGCGCGAGTTCGGTCGGCTGACCTCCGCGGTCCGCCTCGCCGACCTGCCGACCGGCCAGGTCCGCCCGGCCGGGGAGTTCCTCACCGCGGCGGCCTGGCGCGCCCGGGCCGCGGGCCGGGTGGTCCCGGTGGCGGTCGACGACCTGACCGACCCGATCGAGGAGGGCCGGGCGGGGTTCGAGACATGCGCCGCGGTGATCAACGACGCGCTGTCGGGCCCGATGTCGCTGCTCGCGCGGGCCTGCCAGGCGTGGCGGGCGGTCCCGCGGCCACGCCAGCCCCTGGACCGCGGCCCGGGCGCCACCGGCCACACCGACGTCGCCGGCCACACGGACCTCGCCGGCCATACTGACCTCGCCGGCCATACTGACCTCGCCGGCCATACTGACGTCGTCAGCCACGCTGCCGGGCCCGACGGCGGGCAGGCGTCGGGCTGATGAGGATCCTCGTCGCCTGGACGCGGCCGCCGTCCGGGCCGTCAGCACGGATCGGTAGCCGCCGGTCAGGACGCGGCGCGGTCGGTCGGCACGTGGTACCCGGCCGCCCACCGGGACGCCCCTCCCCCAGCCGGGACCCCGGCTCCCGCCGGCACACCCAGCCCAGACACGCCCAGCCCCGGCGACACGCCCAGGCCCGCAGATCTGCCCCCATTCGTAGGAACCGTCTGCGGGACCGGTGGCACCCGATGCACCGCGGGCACCGGCAGCACCGACCACTCCGAGACGTAGGACCGAGGAAGGGCGGTCACCCCGCCTACCGAACCCACGGTTACGGCGGGCTGCGGGGCGGGTGGCGGCATCGCGGGGGGCGTCGACACGGTCGGTGGTGTCGCGGGCGCGGACCGCGGGCCGCCACCCGGCGCGGCATGCACCGCGACGAGCTCGCCCGCCGGTGTGATGGCGGCCGGCGACGATCGCAGGGCGACGCGCCCGGCCCACTCCCGCAGCCAGGCGACCACCCGGTCACCCGCCATCGGCCGGGCGACGAAGTACCCCTGTACCTCGTCGCACTGCCAGTCCGCGAGAGCCTGCCAGGAACGCTGGGTCTCCACCCCCTCGGCGACGATCCGCAGGCGCAGCGCGTGCGCGAGCGACACGGTGGACCGCACGATCTCGGCGGCCACCGGGTCACGGTCCAGGTCACGCAGGAACGTGCGGTCGAGCTTGACCTCGTCCGCCGGCAGGTCACGCAGGTAGGTCAACGAGCAGAATCCCGTGCCGTAGTCGTCCAGGCTGACCCGTACCCCGAAGCGCCGCAGCCCGGCCAGCGTGTGCCGGGCCGCCTCGCGTGCCTCGACCAGGGTGTCCTCGGTCAGCTCCACGACGAGCGCCGCCGGCGGCAGCCCGTGGCGGGCCAGCGCGGCGCGCACCACGCCGACGAAGGCCCGGTCGACGATGACCGACGCCGGGACGTTCACCGAGACCGTCAGCGCCGCGCCACCGGCCCGCCAGCGCGCGCAGTCGGCCAGCGCCTGGTCGAGCACCTGAACCGTGAGCCGCGGCATGAGACCCGCCCGGTCGATCTCGGCCAGGAAGATCTCGGGCTGGCGGATGCCGTCCACCGGGTGCCGCCAGCGGACCAGCGCCTCGACCCCGTTGATGCGCCCGCTGCGCAGGTCGGCCTTCGGCTGGTAGGTCAGCTCGAGCTGGCCCTGGTCGAGCGCCTGGCGGACCTCGGCCCGCAGCAGCAGGCGGGCGCGGCTGACCGCGGGCGGCGCCGGGGCGTAGAGGGCCTGCCCGCAGCGGGAGCGCTTCGCCGTGTGCATGGCCTGCTCGGCGCGGCGCAGCAGCTCCTGGGGCGTCCGGCCGTGCCGGGGTGAGCAGGCGATCCCGATGCTCGCATCGGGCCGAACCGGCGTCGAACCGAGCAGGACGGGAGACTCGAGCGCCGCGTGCAGGTCGGCGGCGACCCTTCTGGCCCCGTCGGCGTCGGCTCCCCGCAGCAGGACAGCGAAGGCGTCCCCGTCGACCCGGGCGAGCAGCGCCGAGTCCGGCAGGGCGGCACGCAGCCGCCGGCCGACGGTGATGAGCAGACGGTCCCCCAGCTCGTGGCCGAGCGCGAGGTTGACGTCCCGCATGCCGTCGAGGTCGAGCACCAGCAGCGCCATGGGCGACACCGTCCGCATCCGGTGACCGCCGCCCAACAGCCGGCCGGCGGCCCACAGGAAGGGCTGGCGCTCGGGCAGACCGGTGAGCTCGTCGACGCCGGGGTATCGGCGCCGGGCATCGGTGCCGTGGCCGCGGCCATCGGCCGACCTGGCGCCGTCACCCATCAGGACGGCGGAGACCGAGGCGAGCACCGCGAGGGCGCACAGCATCCCGGCGCCGACGCTTCCGGCCGGCCCCCGGACCAACGCGCCACAACCGACACCGACCGTGAGGAGGACCGCGACGAGCCCGACCGCCACCACCCGCTGGCGGCTCACCGCACGCGCGTGATCGTGGACGAGGTCGCGATCGTGGGACGACGCGCCGTCAGCCGGTGGAGAGGCGACCCGCGCCGCCCCGGGCCGGCCGGGCCCGGGGGCCGCACGGCAGGCCCGCGGGGCCCGCTCGCCACCGCCGCTGCCACGGCCCGACGGTCGCCGTCCTATCCGATCCCGCCATTTCATCGAATTCCCCCGAACGCGATCCCACAATGCCCTGCGCTTCGAACGACAGCCTGCCGGGGGCGGCGCAACGACACCACCCGCGCCTGGCGGAAGCGGTCACCCGCGGCGGCGCCGATCCCACGCTATACGAGCGTAACGCCGCTCAGTTCGCAGGGTATCCGATGCCCGACTTTCCCCCGCCATCGAGCCGACCCGCACACGACACCGAGCACATTCCGCCGCCATCTCGACCGGGTCAGCACGCGACCAATTCCCCAATCCACAGCTCAGACGACGGAGGAGCAGTCAATCCACCAGGGAGTATCGCGAAATCCCCGCCCATTAGTCACCTAGCGTCACCTGACTGATCGGCAGCACCCCCTCCACGGCAGGGAAGATCACGAACATCAACAGGGCCACGATCGCCAGCAGCAGCACGGCCGCGAGCCCCGGTCGCAGTCGCCGCGGGCCGGGCAGGTGCCGGTAGATCCAGGCGTACATCCGGTCACTCCTCCCGCAGCACCGGGGGCGGACCGGCGGACTTCGGCGTGGTGTCGACCAGCTCCCCGTACACGATCAGCCGGTGACTGGCAGAGAATTTGGGATGACAGGTTGTCAAGGTAATGAGCTCCTTGCTCGGCGCGGCGCCGGGGCGCTTCGGAACCGGATAGGTGACATCCAGCCGATTCGGGAGCACGATCTCGGATCCGGTCACCCGATAGGTGTAATAACGGTCCTGAACCTCGACCACGATAGGGTCGCCAACCTTTAGTTCATCCAAACGACTAAAAGGTTTCCCGTAGGTGGTGCGGTGCCCGGAAACGACGAAGTTGCCCAGCTGGCCGGGCATCGCCGTCCCCGGGATATGCCCCGGCCCACGGCGCAGGTCGGCGACTGAGACTCCCTGCACGACGACCGGCGCGTAGTCCCGGCCGAAGCGTGGCACCCGCAGGATCGCCACCCCGTCGCCGAGCGGCACGGGGGGCAGGGTCGGCAGCGGGTGGCCCACCGCGGGCGGGCGCGGCGCGACCGGCCTGCTCCACTGCTCGACGAGCTGGTGATGCAGACGGTCCTGGGTGCGCTCGGCGAACAGGTCGGTGACCCACAGCTGATAGGCGAGGAACAGCGCGACCAGGACGCCCGCGGTGATCAACAGCTCGCCGAGCCCCCGCGCGAGCCGGCCGGCGAGCAGCCGCGGGCGGCCATCCCGGCCGGACCCGCGGGGCGGGTCACCCGACCCGCCCACCCCCCGCGACGCCCCGTCGGCCTCATCCGCCGACCGCCGCTCGGGCACGGTCGCCACCCGCGCGAGCACGGTGGGTGCATCGGAGTCGTCCTCGGCGGGCCGCCCGGGGACGGGACCGCGCCCCTCGGGCGGGCCGCCGGCCACGCCACCCTGCTCGTCTTCGGCCGCGGGGACCGACGATGCCTCAGCCACCGCCGCACTATGACATCGCATCACTACTTTAAGTAAGGAAGCCCGGGGTGCGCGCCGCCGCGACTCGCGCGACCCGAGGCATCCTCACCGTCACCTTGCCTCGCTAGTTCAGACGATTCTGTTACTCTCAGCATCCAATCCGGCACGGAAATCCGACGACCGTGCGCCCGCTCGACACCGCTCACCGAGCCAGGGGGCCCGATGAAGACCGTGGCCGTGATCGTTCACTGGGGCCCGCCGCAGCCCACCGTCGACGTCGCCGAACGCCTGGAGGCGTGCCCGTCCATCGCCCAGGTGGCCGTCGTCGCGAACGACGGTTCGCCCCGCCCGGACGACCTGCCGGCGGCCACCGCGTGGCTGCGCCCGCCGCGCAACCTCGGCTTCGGCGGGGGCTTCCTGCACGCCTGCCGGGACCACCCCACGGCCGAGTCCTACCTGCTCGTCAACAACGACATCCGCATCGACGAGGCGACCGTGCGGTCCTGCCTGGACCTGCTCGCCGGCACGAACATCGGCATCGTGGCGCCCACCCTCGTGAACGGCGACGGGCTGCAGTCCGGTTCGGCCAGGCTGAGCCCGGTCCTCGTCGCGCCCCGGGCGCGGCGCCCCCCGGAGGACCGTCCCTGCGAGGCCGACTGGGTCACCGGCGCGGTGATGTTCATCAAGGCCGAGGTGCTGGCGCGGGTCCCGTTCGACGGCCGGTACTTCCTCGGCTTCGAGGACGTGGACTTCTGCTATCGGGTACGGGACTCCGGCTGGAGCGTGGTGCTCAGCCCCAGCCGGGCCTGGCATACCGGCAGCACCATGAATCCGTGGCGCGGCAACGCCTACTACAACGTACGCAACCGGCTCTGGTTCACCCGGACCCGCGGCTGGCGACTGCGCGCGATGCTCGTCGCGGTGACCACCGCGACCGTCGTCCTGCCCCGCGCCGTGGCCATGGATCTGCTGCGCGGTCGTGGGCTCGTGACCTCCGTGCTCGTCCGCCATGGCCTGCTCGACGGCCTCGGCCCGCTGCCACCGCCGGGCGATCCCCGCATCGACGAGCCGCGGGCGGCCCGGTGGACGGCGTGGCCTCAGCCCTGACGGTCGAGCGCCGCTCTGGCCGGCATGGCGGGCAACGGCGCCTGCCACACGTGACGGCGCCGACATCTGAGCCCATGTGTGCTTCGACCGGGGCGACACGCGCACCCTCCGGACTCCAGGATATTCACCTCCCGCAATGCTTCGATTACTCGCCACTCACCTCGCCAACAGGAGAGCCGGATGACCCGGACCAGCCAGGCCACGCAGCTGCTGCGGGACGTTCGCCGGATCGCCGCCGTGGCCGGCGCCCCGACGGCACTGCGGTTCGGGGCGGCCGTGCTCGGGAGGGGGCCCGCGATCCGCCGCGCGGGCAACCTGATCGCCGCCGACATGGCGATGGCCACCCGCAGCCACACCTTCCGGCCGCTGCGGGGGGTGGCGGTGACGCTGCCCGGGACCGCGTTCGGCGGCGCCCGCGAGATGTACTGCCGCGGGGTCTATCACGCGCTTCCCGGATACGCTCCGGCCGCCGGCGAGGTGGTCATCGACCTCGGGGCCAACCAGGGCCTGTTCTCGGTGCTCGCGGCGCGGGCGGGCGCCAGCGTCATCGCGGTCGAGGCCCAGCGGGGCTTCGCCGCCGCCTTCGCCGACCACGCCGCCCGCAACGGTGTGTCGAATCGCATCCGGTTGCTGCACGCCCTCGTCGGCCCCGCGACTGGGGTGCTGGCCGATCTCCGCACCCGACAGGCCGCCAGCCACTGGGGCGGCGACGTGGGCGTGCTGACCATGGCGGAGGTGTTCGAGGCCGGCGGGGTCGAGAGGGCCG
The DNA here is from genome assembly GCF_059816245.1 of Frankia sp. RB5. NCBI lineage: Bacteria > Bacillati > Actinomycetota > Actinomycetes > Frankiales > Frankiaceae > Frankia > Frankia sp. RB5. The sequence continues at coordinate 208,053 of NZ_JCBATA010000002.1, read as the reverse complement.
ACCTTGTCAAGATCGATATAGAGGGCTCGGAGTTCGCGCTGTTCGACGAGCCCGGCTGGCTGGACGCGGTTGGCCGCATCGTGATGGAGGTCCACACCGAGTTCGGTGATCCCCGTGCCCTCGTCGATCTGCTGCTCCAGCGCGGCTTCGACGCCACGCTGCTGGACAGCGACCTGGTGCGGACGGACCGGCTGGACGACGCGCCCTCAGGATATCTGTACGCCCGGCGCCGGAGCCCGATACCGCCCGCCAGCCAGCCACAGGCCGGGGAGGAACGGGTCGACGGCGCGGCAGCCGAGAGCGGGCGCAACAGCGGCGGGCCGGTTCTCGCGCCCGTCGCCGGGGCGCCCCACGAGCCGTCGGCGTGACCGGACGCACCGGAGGTCCACCATGGCAACCCCGTATCGGCTGGCACCCCGGCCGTTCCGGCCGGCGTCCCGCACCCGACCGGGCCGCCGGCCCGGCCAGGTGGCCACCCGCGCTGCCTGGCCGGTCCCCTACGGGACGGCGGCCTCGAGCGGGGACGCCATCTGGCCCGTTCCGGGGACCGTCCCGGTCACCACGATCATCCTGACCCGCGACGAGGCGCCGAACATCGTCCGGGCCGTCCGGTCCGCGGGCTGGAGTCGGCAGATCGTCGTCGTGGACTCCGGATCCACCGACGACACGGTGGAGCTGGCCCGCGCCGCGGGCGCGACCGTCTGGTACGAGCCCTGGCGTGGCTTCGCCGGGCAGCGCCAGTGGGCCCTGAGCCATCCCGGGATCGCCCACGACTGGGTGTACTTCCTGGACGCCGACGAGTGGGTGTCTGCGGAACTCGCCGCCGAGATCGCGAGCCAGGCGGGCTCCACTGACCCCGCCGGCCCCGCCGCCTACGCGCATCGCCGTCGGCTGGTGTTCCAGGGCCGCTGGATCGCACACTGCGGCTGGTACACGAACAGCTGGCAGGTCCGGTTGCTCGACCGTCGAGCGGCCTGTTTCGACCAGGACGTCACCTACGGGGAACGACCGAGCGTCGTCGGCAGGATCGGCCGGCTGTCCGCCGATCTGATCGACGAGGACCAGAAGGGCCTCGCCGCCTGGCTGCACAAGCACGTGCGCTACGCCGAGCTGAAGGCCGAGTCCCAGCCAGCCCGGGGTGCCGCGCGCCACGGGGTGGCGTTGACCTGGGCCGCGATCCGCCACCGGGGCGCCTCCACCCGCCCCCTGGGCCGCATCGTGGCGCGGGAGCTCGTCTTCCCCCTGCTCCCGGCCCGACCGCTGCTGCTGTTCGTCTACATGTACCTGGTGCGCGGCGGTTGGCGGGATGGTCGCAGCGGGCTGCTGTTCTGCATTTACCACGCCTGGTACGAACTCACCGTGGGTGCGCTGGTGGGGGCCCGGCGGAGCCCCGGCAGGCCACCGGCCACCGACCGGCCGCTGCCCGTCGTCCCCCGGCAACGAGCGGCCGGGCCGGCCGGCGGTCGGGCCGACCAGCCGGACTCACGGGCGCCCGCCGGCCGGGAAGCCGCAGCCGGACCCGTCCCGTCATGACCCGGCCAGTCTGGCTCGGTCACCTGCGCACCGTGGGGAGAACACCATGGCCAACCGGCCAACCGAACGCAGAGCCCTACGCAGCCTCGCCGAGCGGCTCACCCACCGGCTGGTCGTGCCGCGCCGTCTGCCGCCGCCCTTCGAGACGAGCCGGATCTACGTCTCCAGCGAGGGCGGCCTGAAGTACCTGCGTCCCAGCCTCGTCGGCGCCGACCCGGTGCTGACGAACCTGGTCGCCGAGGTGGTCCGGCCCGGCAGTGTCGTCTGGGATGTCGGCGCGAACGTCGGCCTGTTCGCCTTCGCCGCGGCCTGCGCCGCGACGGCGTCCGGCACGGTCGTGGCGTTCGAACCCGACACCTGGCTGGTCGAGCTGCTCCGTCGGTCCGCGCGGCTCGCCGAGCGGGCCACCGACCAGGCCAGGGTGGACATCGTTTCCGCCGCGGTCTGCGCGTCGGTCGGGCTGACGCGGTTCAATGTCGCCAGCCGCAGCCGGGCGACCAGCCATCTCGCCGGGTTCGGCAACAACCAGACCGGCGGGACCCGGTTCGCGCAGCTCGTGCCCGCCTTCACCCTGGATCACCTGCTCGCCCACCTGCCGGCGCCGGACGTCCTGAAGATCGATGTCGAAGGAGCAGAGGAGACGGTCCTGCAGGGTGGCGCGCGGATGTTGTCCGAGGTGCGGCCGACCATCATCTGCGAGGTCGCCGCGCCGAACGCGGACCCCGTGGGCGTGCTGCTGCGCGCGCACGGCTATCGGATCGTCGACGGGGCGCTCGCGCCGACCACCCGCCGGCCGCTCGCCTCGGCCCCCTGGACGACCCTGGCCGCGCCGGACGGTGCCCTCGCCTCCGCTCGGCCCGCCCCCGCGCGAATCGCGCACACGGCGGCGCGCTCATGAGAACGACCGCGGTCATCGTCCGCTGGGTCTAAGGCGGCGTCCGCTGGCTCGTCCCGCCCCGCGATCTCGGCTCCGGCGGCGGATTCCGGTACGCCTGCGACCACCTCTCTTGGGTGACCGGAGCCATCATGTCCATCAGGGCCGAGTGCCATCGGCAGGTGCCGATGGCACAGCCGGTACTTCCTCCACTACGAGGATCTGGATCTGTGTGTCCGGGCCCGGGCAGCAGGCTGGCGGGTCGTCATCAGCCCCGCTAGGCCTGGCACACCGGCGGGGGCACAGTTCCGCGCGAAAGCCTCGCCTACGATCCGGCGAGCAACCGGCTGTAGCTCGCCCCCGTCCACGGCCGATCTCGCGCCAGGCGGCATTGGCCGCGGCATGAATGCTGGGCGTGGAGATCCCGCGGGGCGTCGTGTCGAACCTGGGGCGCCGACGCAGGAAATCCGTACCCAGTCAACTCCGATGGTCGCTCGACCGCGGGCAGGCGGTAGCCAGGCCGTCAGCGGTCGCGGCTGACCGCCACGACCACGCCACGGCGCTCGATGACCCGGAAACCCAGGCCGCATGCGGCCTCGAGGAGCTCGCCGGCCGTGACTGCCCGGCCGGCGAAGGTCGTGTCATGCAGCTCGAACACCGCCCGCCGGCAACCTTCCAGCGCTCCCGGATCGCCTAGGAGGAAGGACGCCTCGGCTCCCTCTATGTCACACACTAGGTCGAACTCGCCGATCCGCCTGTCATCGAGCAGATTGCGCAGCGTCGTGCCCGCCACGGTGGTGGTGCGGTGCGCCGAGGCGCTGCCCTCCAGGCGGGCATCCAGGTTCGTTCCGGCCAGCGTGAGCTCGACCGGCCCGGTTTCGTCGTTGATCGCCACATTTTCAGTCTCCAGCGTGAGGTGTCCGGCATGCGGCGCCAGGCGACGCCCCAGTCCTTCAGCAAGGCGCGGACAGGCCTCGACGCACAACAGCCGCGAGCCTGGCGCCAGACTCGCAGCGATGTGGGCTCCGGTGACACCCAAGCTCGCACCGAGTTCGACGACCGTGGTCGCGGCGCCCAGGTGCCGCCGGATCATCCTGATCTCCGCGGCCTCGTACAGTCTCCAGAACAACGCCGCGCGGACTCGTGACGTGAACTCGCGATCTCTCACGTCGAACCAAAGACCATGGTTGGGAACACGGTAGCGGGTCGCCGTCGCGACGGCGGCTCCCATGACCGGCGAGGTCAGGAAACCCGCCACGGAGATCTTCGCGCCGAGAACGACGCCGCCTCGTTTCATTGAACCGCATCTCCCTTCGCCGAAACCAGGAACACCAGGACGCGCATGGGCCTCGCCCGCTCCGCGGCAGGTTATTCGATCCGATCCCCCGACCTCGCGCTGGAATCGGGCATGTCGACCGACTCACCTCCGCCACCGTAGGCGAAGCGTAGTACGAGAAACAACGTGGCCAGCTGGATGGGTAGCGCGGACAGCAGGTCGCACACGCTGTCCACCAAGAGAGCCGTGGAAAAGAGGAACGGGACGAAGACGACGACGCATCTCACATCCCTCACCGGATCCCAGGCCTCGTCGATCAGCCGGTGCCCCACCCCCAGCAACCCCATGCCCACCAACAAGGCCAGCAGCCCGCCATACCGGTAGAGATCCGCCTGCGGTGACACCGCCGAGGCGGTGTAGGTCTGGGAGCTCATGGACATGTACTGCTGGCCGAACTCGTACCCGGTGAGCCGGATCGGTTTGTTCGGCCAGACAGCCCGGGGAACGAGGCTCAGGACGGGCGCCATCAGCAGTTCGCCGAGATGCCGGTATGGCACGGTTCCCGGCGTCATCTCCACGACGAGCGCGAGACTGTCAACCGATCGCGTCCGACCGACAAGATACTCGAATTTCGACTCCTGTGCGCCCTCTGCGAGGGACGCGCCCGTCCCGTTTTTCCCGACCACCGTGTCCCGCAGCACGGTCGGCGCCATGAACACCGCGGAACTCGGGTTCATGTATCCCCCGTGGCCCCTCACCAGCGAACGGTAGGTGGCGTTGTAGGGAATGACGACAAAGAGGAACAAGGCGAGCCCACCGATGATCCAGCGCATCGGTACCCGACCCCGCGCGACCGCGAACGTGATGCACACACCACACACGGTCGTCACGAACAGGCCTTTCATGCCGCTTATCAGGGCAAAGGAGACCTCGACGGCCAGCAGGACGGCGAAGGTCAGGCGTTGCCGGGCGTCCCCGCGTCGCACCAAGCCGACCGCGGCGATCAGCAGTGCGTACAGCCCACACCGGGAGAGCTGGGAGATGGGCTGCGCGTAGAAGGTCGACTGCGCGACCTCCTGAGAGGCGTCGCCGAGGTAGGCATAGTGCCCCAGCAGGATCTCCGCCAACCGGGCGACGATGGAGACACCGCACAGGATCCACGGCACGGCGTCGCTCCGTAGCCGGACGTCACGGCGGTGAGTCGTCGCCGGGATGAGCCGGGCGGCAAACCGTACCAGGCCCCGGCCTGGACCGAGCAGGTACCCGGCGGCCCAGAAAGGGACCGCGAGACCGGCGACAGTGAGCGCTTGCGACACGCCACCGAGAGTGATCCCCGCAGGAGCGTCCGGGGGTGGGGTCCGCCAGGCGATCGCCAGCAGCCCCAACGAGAAGGCGCTCCACAACATGTACCACGGGCCAAGACGAAACACTCCGAGGCCGAAGCAGCGCGGTTGGCGTGCGCCGATCAGGGACAAGGCCGCGAGACACTCGGTCGCGAAGGTCAGTGAGCGCAGCACCACCCGTCCCGAGTCGGAGGGTTCCGCGATCACGTCGACGATCATGGGCACAAGGCTGGCCAGCGCGATCGCGAGCCACATGAGGGGAGGACGCCGCTCAGCGGCCTGGGTTGCCGCGGGACCACGGTCAAGGACTGTCACAGCATCACGCCGAGCAGAACCGCGAGCCGCCGCTGGTAGGTGTGATCGCGGTGGCTGCGCAGGGAGGCAGCGTCACCCAGGGCCCGGGCCGCGGACCGGTCCGCGGCACAGGCTTTCAGATGCGCCGTAAGCTCGTCGAAGTCGGTGAACCCGAGGATCTCCCGATCCTCGGTGAACAGTTCCGCGAGGTGCGTGCGCCGCTCGCACAGCACCGTTCCACCACAGGCGGTCGCCTCGAACAGCCGGCAGTTCACGCTCTCCATCTCGGCCGGGTGCAGGGCGTTGACGACTGCGAGCGCGCCCCGGAAGACGGCCGCCTTCTCCGCACCCGTGATGTACCGCCCGGTATGGCATGCGGTCAGCCTCGGGTCACGCAGCCAGCGCGGAATGGGTGCGCCGAATATCCGAACCTGCGTTCCGGCGTCGAGCAGGCGATGAATGAGCCGGACCCGTGCTCCGTAGGTGTTCCCGACGAAGACGACGTACGGTTCCTGCTCAGCCACCACGGGCGGACGGTGGCGCGCCGGATTGCACGCTTCCGGCAGATACCAGGTAGGCAGACCCAGCACGTCCGCCAAGCGGCGGCTCAGCAGCGGATCCTTGAAGAACAGCCTGTCGTAGTCGCCCATCAGCATGTGCTGCCGGCCGAGGTTCACCACCGCGTCGGGGAACCAGAGACATACCCGGATGCCACGGCGTCGCAGGGCACGCACGGTCGCGGGCAACAGCCGGCCGTCGACGGACAGCACCAGGTCGAGGTTCTCCCGCTCGGCCCGCTCGACGATGCGCCGTTGGAAGTACCGGTCGGGCCGGTCGGAGGCGGACGCCGCCACGCGTGTCACGGCCCCCAGCCGGCGCACCCGCACGGCGGGCACCGCCGGGCCCAGCGCGACCGGGTGCACCCCGAGATCGGGCAGGCAGTAGACGATGTTGTCGGCGAAGTCGTCCTGACCGACAGGACCGACGACGCCGACGCGCCGGGCACCTGGGGACGGGCCCGAGGATCCACCTCTGCTCGGCGACCGTGGTAGCGATTCGATCACGTCTGTCACCTTCGTTCGGCGTTGGTCGGGATCGCACCCCGCGCTCCGGCAATCCGGATCGCGATCAGGCCGCGGGCCTGGCTCGGCACCGCACGCACGGGAACACCAATCGCTCTCAGCAAGGCACGCAGCAGGAACAGAAACGCCACGCTGTAGGCGGCGGTCGAGGTGATGGCTGCGCCGGCGATGCCGAGGGCCGGCACCAGCACGGCCAACCCGACGACCGTGAGGACGGCGCCGACCCCCTCGCAGCGGGCGACCGTGAGGGACCGGCCGAGCCCGCGCAGCAGGTCGTCCATGACCCGGTTGCAGCCGAGCAGCACCGCACCCGGTGCGAGCAGCCACAGCAGCCCAATGCTTCGCTCGTAGTGGGCGCCGAAGAGCAGAGGTACCAGCACCGGCGCGGCAGCGCTTATCAGCCCGGCGACGACCGTGCCGGACAGCAGGCTGGCGCCGACGGCGAGGCCTGCCGTCCGCCGGACATGCCGGGCAACCGGAGGGTTCCGCCCGGCGGCCAGCCCGGCGGATTCGTCGGAGACCGGCTTGGTTGCCGCGTGCCGCGCCAGCAGGGGCATCGCCACGTTGCCGAACGCGACGCAGATCGGCTGGCTGAGCATGCTCATCGACACCGCGACCGCGTAGAGACCCACCTTCGCCGGATCGACCAGCAGCGCGAGGATGAGCACGTCGAGATACGCAGTGAGCAGGAATGGCACCGTCGACAGGAAGACCGCGCCGCCATAGCGCATCAGCTCGGCTGCGTCCCGATGGCGGATCCGCCCCCGCGTGGGGCACTCCCGCCGCCAGAGCACGAAGGCCGCCGCCGTCTGGACGGCGGTCGACACGAGTAGACCCCCCACCGTCCGGCCGATCGTCAAGCCGGCCGCCACCGCCACGGTCGACACGACAGCCGCCTGCACCAGAGGTTGGACGGCCCGGACCAGGTTCCACGCCGGCAGCCGGGTCGCTTGCAGGGCGAACACCAAGCAACCAGAGACGAAGATCAGCGGCTGGGCCGCGAAGGCGACCCGGAACGTCGCCGCTGCGGCGGCATCATGTGGGAACACCAGCGGGGCCGCGAGGATCCCTCCGGCCCCCACCACCACACCGAGCGCGAGCAGGAGTGCCCCGCCAGTGCGCACCACGTCCGCCGCCCGGTCCGGGTATCGCGCGACGAAGTAGCAGATCGACGCGGTCAGGCCGAGCTCCCCGATGGTCGCCGCAGCCTGCGTGTACGAGGTCACGATCGCATAGGCGCCGCGTCCGGCCGGTCCGAGGCAGCGGGCGATCCCGATGCCCATGACCGCGGACACGGCGGTGATGGCCAGGTTCGTGATAGCCGTGGCCCGGACCGAGGCGAGGTAGCCACGCTCGGCCTTCGGCTTTCGATGCCGTCCGATCGACGCCAGCGACGTCCCGCCCCGGCCCGTGGGCAGCCCGGCCCTCATGTCGGCGGGACGGTCACGTCGTCTGGTTGCGGGGCAGCGGGGTGCGCCGCAGGGCGGCGATGACCCGGTCGAACCGCCGCCACCGATCGTGCAGCGCGAGCACGTTCGCCGAGAAGGCGCCCTGCACGGCAAGGCCCTGCCTTGTCAGGTTGAAGATCTGGTAGCCGGACCCGGTCAGCAGCGCGACCAGCTCGCCCTGCCGGTCACCGCCGCGTCGGGCGAGGTGGCTGGGCAGCATCTCCAACAGCAGCGCCGGGCGGTGGACGCGCAGCAGCTCGCCGGCGCCGCGCAGGACGTCGAGCTCGAAGCCCTCCACGTCGATCTTCACCAGGTCCGGGGGGCGATGCCGCGCCGCGTGCTGGTCAAGCGTGGTGGCCGGCACGGTCAGCTCGGGCGCCGCACCGTCGAACACCTGGTGGGCGAGCCCCGAGGAGCCGGGATAGATCCGCAGGCCGACGGTACCCGCCGTGGCGGCGACCGCGGCCGACGACAACCGCACCTGGGTGAGCGCGTTCTGCCCCACCAGGCGGGCGAGCGTCGCCCTCGTCTGCGGCACCGGTTCGAAGGCGTGCACCTCACCGGTCCGCCCCACCCTGCCCGCCGCCCACAGGGTGTAGATCCCGACGTTCGCCCCCACGTCGTAACAGCAGTCCCCGGGACCGAGGATGGCGTCGAAGACCGCGGCGAGCGACGGAGGCCGATAGCTCAGCTCCACCAGGTCGCGTAGCGAGCCGTCCCGACAGTCCTCCACCTCGAAGATCATCCCGTTGCTCAGCCGACCGGACAGCGGCCCCGTGTAGACGGTCCGGGGGCCACGTATCCATCCCGTCACTCGGTCGCGGCCGCGGACATCCGGCAGGACGGCAGCCAACCGACCGGCCAGATGCCAGCGCAGCGGACCACGGCCGGCCCGAGGCACAGTTGCTGAGGGTGCTCCAGTCACCGGCTGCATCACGGGGCTTGTTGTAGCACGACGACTACATAGAGCGATGGATTTCCCATCGGCGCTCCGTGCGCGCCACCAGCCCCGGCCAGCCATCGCCGGCAATCGGCTACCTGCGCTGCCTGACGAACTGGTGGGATTGCGGTCCTCCTGGGCCCTCACCCGGGCGGAGCTCGATCTCACCTCGGCGCCACGCTGCTGCCGGACACCGATGCGTTCTCGATGGCACACTCCGTGGAGGTGCGGGTTCCGTTCGTCGGCCTGTTCCTCCTGACCGCAGCGACGGCGACGGCGCACCGTCACCCGGTCGGCAAGGCGGCCTTCGTCGCCGCGATCGCCGGCCCGGTGCTCACCAAGTCGCCAGCCGGCCCAAGCAGGCTGGTTGGAGTCGGTCGCGGCGCAGTCGGTCCGGCTGACTGACTCCCTCCAGATACCCGCCCAGGTCTGGTCGGCTACCCGGACCGGTGCTGGGCGGGCTCGTCAACAAGGACTGGCGTTCGCGCGACAACCAGCATGTTCTGCGTCACCACATGGCCACGAGGAGAACCGCTCTCGATGCCCAGCGCCAGCTTGTAACAGCCGCTCAGACCTTTCCACAACAGCCAGCGGGCGCCGCTTGCGGCTCCGTACACGAGCGGGACGCAAGGGTGGACGTCGGCGGTCGTGAAGCCGATAACCCGGAGCGCCTGACGGATGCTGCCCGGGGTAAGGCAGATCTCGTGGGTGAGATCCCCGTAGCGGTAATTGCCCGCGAAGGGGCTTACGCCGTTCGGGGTGCGAGCGAGCAGCAGGCCGCCGGGGCGTAGTGCACTCGCGATCAGATCCAGCGTCCGCAGGAGCTCGTCGCGGGTGAGGTGCTCAAGGAGATCCATGGCGATCACCACATCGAGACGGTTCGGCACCGCCTCAAGCGCGGTGTCGAGCGACGCATGCTCGACCTGGACGACGCCGGCCTGATGCGCGGCTGCCACCTGCTCGGGGCTGGCGTCGACCCCGCGAGCCTGCCGGTAACCGGCACGCAGCAACGCGGCGACAAGCGTGCCCTGCCCGCAACCGACGTCGAGGATGGCTGCATCGCGGTTGTCGGGCATGAACGGCGCAATGTCGCGTTCGAACAGCCGATCAGTCAGTTCCTGGTCGGCCCCGCCGCTGTGGGTCGTGGCGTAGCGCCGATACAGGCGCTCGCGGGCCGGAACGGCAGTGCCAACGTCGCCGCTGCCGGTGTTGCCGGCGAGGCCGCTGTCCGGGTCCCGACGCGGACGGGGGACCGCGATGGAGGTTCGCACCTTCGCGGACCGTGAGGAGCTCATGCCGTCCCACCCGCGGGAACGTAACCGTCTCGTGTCATGTGACTGGGCACCTTTCGTGATTCCTTCCCAGGACGGTCGCAACGACAGCCGCCGCAGCCTGCGCGTAGGAGGTCAACCACCGCATAGCCGCCGCGTCCGGCCGGTCCGAGGCAGCATGCGATCCCGATGCCCGTGAGCGCGGACACGGCGGTGATGGCCAGATTGGTGGTACGCGGTGGCCCGAACGGAGGCGAGGTAGCCGCACGGGGCCTTCATCTGTCGATGCCGTCCCGCCCCTCCCGCCCCGGCCCGTGGGCAACTCGGCCCTCATGTCGGCGGGTCGGTCACGTCGTCTGGTTGCGCACGGGACCACGGCCGGCCCGAGGCTCGGCCGCAGAGGAAGTCCCGGTCACCGACTGCGCCACAGGGCTTATTGTAGCACATCGACTACAAAGAGTGATGGATTCATCGAGGCTCCGGTGCGCGTCGACAGATCCGGCGACCATCCACCCGACATCAACTCGCACTCCGTTGAGTGACGACTACAGATGGTGAATACTCGCGAGCGGCCCGGAACGACGCGTGGCCAGCCGGACCCACGGCGTCCAAGGAGGCTCAGTCTGTGAAGTTCGTACCCCAGACAACGGTTGCCGCCGTCGTCTCGCATCCGATCCAGCACTTCGCGCCGCTCTACCGAGCCGTCAACGACCGAAACCTGGACCTGCGGGTGCTGTTCCTGTCCCGGGCGGGGCTGGACCGCTACCACGACCGGGGATTCGGCACGCAGGTCCAGTGGAATTCCGACGTTACTGACGGCTATCGGCACGAGTTCCTCGCGGACCTCGCGCTGCGTCCGGACTGGCAGCAGCCGAACGCCTGCCGCCGGGCCGCCGGGCGCGTCTGGGCGGCTCTGGACCGGCTGCGACCGGAGTGCGTGCTGATCTACGGATACCGGCACACCTTCAACCTCGCGGCGCTCGCCTGGTGTCGGCGCCGCCGCGTACCCGCTCTCATGACCAGCGACAGTGAACTCCTCGGCCGGCGTTCGACCCGGGCCCGGATCGTGAAACGGCTCGCGCTGCCACCCCTGCTGCGCTCGATGGACGCCTTTCTGACCATCGGCGACAACAACGAGGCCTACCTGGCGGCCTACGGAGTGCCGAGGTCGCGGATGTTCCGCGTTCCGCTCACGACAGACGAGGCCGCTCTGCGGGAGGCCATGGACCAGCGGGACATCCACCGCAGAGCCGTCCGTGCCGACCTGGGTATCGATCCCGCAGCGCTCGTCGCCCTGTTCGCCGGCAAGTTGATCGACCGCAAGCGTCCACTCGACCTCGCCGACGCGTTGCGGGAGCTGGCCCGCCGGCCCCACAGCCCACAGGCGCGTGAGGTCGTCGTGGTGATGGCAGGAGACGGACAGCTCCGCCCCGCGCTCGAGGAGGCGGCGGCCGAACTCGACGGCGCGCTGCGGCTCGTCGGATTCGCCGACCAGCGGCAGCTCCCACGCCTGTACGCGGCGAGCGACCTGTACGTGCACCCGGCGCAGCGGGATCCGCATCCGCTCGCAGTCAAGGAGGCGGTGCTGTCCGGGCTGCCGGTGGTGGTGAGCGACCGAGTCGGCTCGGTGGGACCGACCGACGACGTGCGCCCCGGCCGCAACGGCCGCGTGTACCCCGTCGGCGACGTGACCACCCTCGCCGGGATCCTCGACGAGCTGCGCCGCGGTCCGGACCTGCTCGCCGAGATGGCTAGGGAGTCGGAGAAGGCGATCGGCGACATCGAGCTCGCCGCCTCGGTCGAGGGCCTTCTGCGTGCCGTCTCGGCCGTACGCTCGCCACACGGCCGAGGATCTCGGTGACACCGACAACCACGACCTGGGGCCCGGGACCTGCTCCGCCGGCCGGGCGGGCCTCAGCCCTGGTCTGCGCAGCCTGATCAATGGCCACCGCCCCAGGACGCCCGGTCAGCCGGAGGCGATCCCCGAGCCGGCGACGGGAGCGTCCGTCGCCAGCGCTCGGACGCCAGCGGTGAACGTGGAGCCGGGGTGACCACCACGGCCGGCACTGTCAGGAACAGCGCCTGCCAGGCGAACATGGTCGGCCACCGGTCGAGCATCCGACGATCCCAGCGCCGCACCATCCCCGGCGGCAGGAGATCCCGCGCCCGCCACCACGGCAGACCACCGGTGGTACCGGCGGCGGCGATCCTCAGACCATTGCGCTCCAGCATGCGCCGCGCCGACTCCACGGTGTAGAAGCGCAGGTGGGTCGTGTCCATCAGGCCGGTGTCGGTGTACTCAAAACGACCGCGCAGGAACAGCGCACGCTGCCGGTAGTGCAGCACGTTCGGCAACGCCACCAGGATTCGGCCGCCGGGCGCCAGCACGCGCCGGGCATCAGCGAGCAGCGGCGCCGGATCGGCCAGGTGCTCCAGGATGTGGGCGAGCAGCACAAGCTGGTAATGGCCGTCGGACGCGAAGGACAGGCCGGCCGACAGATCGGCCAGCTCGACATGGTCGCACTCGGCCGCCGCGACGGCGCGCTCGGATGCGTCGTTCGTCACGCCCGTCACCCGCCAGCCCCGGGCCCGCAGCAGGCGGGCGTTGTCTCCAGCTCCGCATCCGCAGTCCAGCGCCACCCCCGTCGGGATGTCGATCAGGTCGAGAAGATCTGTATTGCCACCGTTGCGGTACCGCAACCCGGGCTCCATGTCCGACTCCTTGTCACCAGCAGACACGTCATACCCCTTGGAGGTTCGGGCCGGCGTTCCCCGGCGGCATCAACCGGCCGCTGGGCGAACAGAGGAACCCACAGCATCGCGTCGACACACAACCAGACACCGGACTGTTACCCAACGGGACACTAGCATCACGTTACGTGAATCTTCTTACGCGGTCCGCATCACTCGTCCCGCCAAACGCCTTCGTCGACCAACCTCCGCGGATCCTCCTGTTGAGCCCCTCCCGCGGACTCGGCGGCGGCATCGAGCGCTACCTCATGACGGTCGAGGAAACGCTACGGGCGGGTGGGGCCGACCTCGTCCGGGTGGACATGCTGGAACCGGACGCCGACCTGTCCCTCGCGACCAGATCACGCTTTCTGCTGCGCGCGCTGGACGCGACGCGGCGCTTCGGCCGCGCCGACAGCGTGATCGCCGGGCACGCCAACCTCATCCCCGTCGCGGCGGCGGCCGTCCGGCTGACCCGCGCGCCCCTCGGGCCAGTTCTGTTCTACGGCACCGACATCTGGGGCATGCGCTGGACCGATCGAGCGATTCTGCGCGCCGACCCGCGCCTGCGCCCGGTCACGATCAGTTCCTACAGTGCCGGCGCCCTGTCGAAGGTGGGGGTCGCCCCCATCCTCGCGCCGGGCATATCGCCCGCCTGGCGGACCGCCCTGCTGGCCGAGGCGGCCCGTCGCCGGCCACTGTCCGCTGTCCCGACGGTACTCAGCGTATTCCGGCTCGACGACTGGGTGGGCAAGGGCGCGATGGTCCTGCTAGAGGCGGTCGAGGCGGCGCGGGCCGCCGTCGGCCCGATCCGGCTGGTGCTCGCCGGCCGGGGACCGGCTCCCGGCGCCCTGCACGAACTGGTGTCGGCCCATCCAGACACCGAGCTGCACGAATCCCCCACGGACGAGGCGCTCGCCCGGCTCTACGCCACCGCCGACCTGTTCGTCCTCTGCACCCGGACCCGCTCGCGCGGGCCTGGCCAGAGCGGTGAAGGCTACGGCATCGTCCTGCTGGAGGCCCAGCTCGCCGGGTGCGCGGTGGTCGGGCCCGCGTCGGGCGGCAGCCACGACGCCTACCAGGACGGGGTGACAGGACAGACACCGACGGATGAGTCGGCCACGGCGCTGGAGATCGTCCTGCGCGCCATGCTGGCGGACCGGGCGCGGCTCGCCCGCATCGGCCGACGCGCCGCCGAGTGGGCCGGCGCAGCCACCCGGCCCGAGGACCACACCCGCGCGGTCTTCACCACGCTGACCGGACGGCTGCCCCCGGCCGGACACGCGTCCGCCGGCACCGGCACCGGCACCGGCACCGGCACCGGCACCGGCACCGGCACCGGCACCGGCCGGAGCATCCCCGAGCAGTCGGCGAGAACCAGTCCCCGCCGGGACGGAATCCGGTCCGTTACTCCGAGAGGACTGGGAGAGTCATGAGGATTCTGGTCGACTGCGCCGGCGCTCGGATGGGTGGCGCGAAGCGGCTGCTCACCGAGTTCGACGTCTACCAGCGAACCGCCTGCCCCCCTGAGCTGAAGGTGATCGGGCGGGACCGCGCGGTGAGGGTGCCGTGGCTGCTGCGCCGCGAGATCACGGACGGACGCGTCGATCGGGCGGTGGCGCTGAACAACGTGGGCTTCCTGGTCGCCGGGCGCGAACGGCACGTGTTGGTGCACGGAGCTCAGCACTTTCTGCGGCACGACGAGGCGCGGACGTTCGGATCGCTGATCAGCCCGGCTGCCCACGCCCAGGCACCCGTGGTGCGCATGGCGGTACGCCGGGCCGACCGGGTCTTCGTCCCGTCCACAAGCATGGCTGAGCGGGTCGTCCACGCCGTGCCGTCCGTGCGAGACCGGATCGTCATCGCGTACAACCCCGTCACCCCACCCGATCCCAGCGCGGGCGTTGCCCGGGGCAGTCACGGCGACGGGGACGGCGAACAGCCGATGAAGATCCTCTGCCCCCTCCTGTTCAGCCCGCACAAGCGGATGGCCGACCATCTGCGCGTCGCCCTCGCGGCCCTCGACCTGCTGGCGGCACCGCCACACCCCGTCGAGGCCGTGCTCACCGTCACCGAGCGAGCCAGTCACCCTGAGGCCGGCCCCTTGGCGGGCCACCCACGGCTGCGTCTCATCGGGCCACAGTCACCGGCTACGGTCACGGACATGCTGGCCCGCAGCGACGCCGTCTACTTCCCTTCCGAGTTCGAGTCGTTCGGATATCCGTTGGCGGAGGGTCGGGTGATGGGGGTCCCGGTGGTCGCCCTGGACTCCCCGCACAACCGTGAGATCGCCGGAGCCGCGCTGACCCCCTACCCGCGGGAGTCGCCCGACGAGGTCGCCAGCGCGATAATCGCCGCGCTGACCGCAGAGGTGAGGCCGGACCAGAGCGGGCTGTTCGACCGCGGTCCCTACTTCGACCGGCTGTTGGGGCTCAGGTCCGGGTCGACGTCGACCGAGGTGGGGGCCACCCGTTCGAGATCACGTCGCTCAAGGTCAAGTCGCTCCAGACCGAGCCGCTCTTGACCGAGCCGGTCGGCCGGCGCGGCTTGGGCCGGTACATCCACCACGAGCCCGCGGGAGGGGGTCGGCGCGGGCAACACTGCCACGTCCAGGCGACGGGCGACCAGTAGGTGCTGGCTGGCCACGTCGTCCTCGACGTCGACCAGCGCGGAGATCGGGACCAGGTCGAGTTCGCCGAATCCGGCACCGGCGACGAGCCGGCGGACCTGCTCGGCGCTACGCCCGAAGCAGTTCAGCGCGAAGCGCAGCTTCGCCCGGCCGACGAGGCCTCGATCGGCGCGCCACTGCTGCTCGGTCCGCCAGTCCGGATCGCCGACCACCACGTCGACGAGCAGCCGCCCGCCCGGCCGCAGGGCTGCGTGCCAGTCACGAAGCGCGCGCGCGAACACCTCGTCGGTGAGGTGTTGCGCCACGGCGATGCAGTAGACGACGTCGACGTCGCGTCCGCTGCGCCGGAAGTCCTCGACGGTGAGGTACTCCAGGTTCGGCGCCGGGTTGAGCACCCGGGCGCAGGCAAGCACCCCGCGGGAGACGTCGACGGCGGTCACCGCGTGCACCCGGGGGGCGACGGCGGCGGCCAGATAGCCGGGGCCGCAGCCGACGTCGAGGACGTCGTCGTCCGGTTGCAGATAGCGCCCGAGCAGGTCGTCGGCGAGGATCTGCCGGGTGCGCCGGTTACGCTCGGCCGCGGCGTCGCGGTCGTGCTCGTCCGGTTGGAAGTAGTGCGGGCTCCAGGCCAGCAGGCGCAGTGCGACCTGCCGCCGGCGCTGGGCCGGGGTTACCGCCAGCAATGCCGGCACCCACCGCGCGCCGAGGAAGTTCTGCGCGCCGGCCGTCGCCACGACGAACCCCGCCACCGGGCGGAGCCGACGCTCGACGGTCGATCCCCTGCCAGCCATGCCCGTCGTCCTCTCGGCCGGAGGCGGCACCGGAGCGTGCCGCCAGCACCGGACCGGCGATGATCGACGGACTGTGGCCATCGAAGATCAGAAAGCCCGATACTCACCAAGAGTATTAATGCGACCACCAAGGGTCAACGACCGGGAGGGGTGCGCCGGCCTTCCTATTCCAGGTAGTCGCGCAGCTTCTGGGATCGGGAGGGATGACGCAGCTTGGACAGCGTCTTGGACTCGATCTGCCGGATCCGCTCACGGGTCACGCCGAACTCCCGGCCGACCTCCTCCAGCGTCCGCGGGTGACCGTCGGTAAGCCCGAAGCGCAGCTGGATGACCTTCTTCTCCCGGTCGGAGAGGGTGTGCAGCACCGAGTCGAGCTGCTCCTGCAGGAGGATGAAGCTCGCCGCGTCGACGGGGACGACCGCGTCGCAGTCCTCGATGAAGTCACCGAGGTGGGAGTCCTCCTCCTCACCGATCGGCGTCTCCAGCGAGACCGGTTCCTGGGAGACCTTGAGGATCTCGCGGACCTTGTCCGGAGTGAGATCCATCTCCTTGGCGATCTCCTCCGGGCTCGGCTCGCGGCCGAGGTCCTGCAGGAGCTGGCGCTGGATGCGGATCAGCTTGTTGATCGTCTCGACCATGTGCACCGGGATGCGGATCGTGCGCGCCTGGTCCGCGATGGCCCGGGTGATCGCCTGGCGGATCCACCAGGTGGCGTAGGTCGAGAACTTGTAGCCCTTGGTGTAGTCGAACTTCTCGACCGCACGGATGAGGCCGAGGTTGCCCTCCTGGATGAGGTCCAGGAACAGCATGCCGCGCCCGACGTAGCGCTTGGCGATCGAGACAACGAGACGCAGGTTCGCCTCGACGAGCTTGCGCTTGGCGATCTGCCCGTCGCGCTCGATGGCCTCGAGATCCCGCCGCATCTGCGGGGAGGTCTTCTTGGTCGCCACCGCGAGCTTCTCGGAGGCGAACAGGCCGGCCTCGATCCGCTTGGCGAGGTCGACCTCCTCCTCGGCGGTCAGCAGCGGGACCTTGCCGATCTCCTTGAGGTACATGCGTACCGGGTCGGAGGTCGGGGCCTTGAGCGCGAGCTCCTCCTCCTCGCGGCGCCGACGGGCGAGCAGATCCGCCTCGTCGGGGTTCTCGCCCCCCGCCTCCAGTACCTCGATGCCCTCGTCGTTGAGCACCTGCAGCACCGTCTCGGCCTGCTCCGGGGGAAGCTCGGCGGCCTGGATGGCGACCGAGACGTCCTCGGTGGTGAGGAAACCGATCTCCTTGCCGCGGGTGATGAGGTCCTTGACCTCGTCCACCTGGGCTTCGCGGGGTAGGACGGTAGGACTCATGGGCGGAATCTCGTCACTTCCTTCTCGGGATCGACCCAGGTTACGCGGCACCTACGCCCCGCTCCCGGAGTTGACGCTTGTGCTGTTCCAAAGCGATCAGCTCACCGTAGGCACGGTTGAAGGCCTCGGCGTCGGACACCGGGTTGAGCCGCTGCACCCGCGACTTCAGGTCGGTGATCCGACGTGTCACATGCAACTCCTGTACGCGTGACATCTGCTCGTCGACATAACGATCATCAACATCGCGGTCGCACAACACCCTCTCCACGGCCAGAGCGGTGACGAGACGCCGCAGCTCCTCCTCCGTCGCCGCCGTGGACAGCTCGGCCACCCACGTGGCGACGTCACCGGTCCCCGCCAGCCCCCCGCACACCCCACCCAGCCGCGCGACCAGCTCGCGGATGGCGCGGTGCGCGGGAACAGTGAACATCTCCGGGGCCAGCGTGTCGAACATCGGCCCTGCAAGTCCCGGAAACTGGACGGCGAGCTTGAGCGCCTCCCGCTCGACGACCACGACCGGGTCGACGGTACCCGGCCGACGGCGGTCCACGGCGGACGCGACGGCGGCGGACCCGCGGCCCGCCCGCCCGGACCCCGGTGCCGGGGAGCCGGGCGCGGCCACCGAGCGGTGCTCGGCCACCCGGCGCACCACGAACTTCTCGTCGAGGAAGCCGAGCCAGCGGTCGAGGCTCACCGCGTAGCCGTGCCGCAGGCCGGCGTCCTTGATCCGGCCGACCAGCGGGGCGGCGGCGTCGAGCGCCGCGAGGCGACCCTCGGCGGTGTTGAGGTCGTAGCGGCCGAGCACGCCGCGGATGGCGAACTCGACCAGCGGCACCCGGCGGGCGACGAGCTCGCGCACCGCCGCGTCCCCCCCGCGCATCCACAGCTCGCACGGGTCGAGCCCGGACGGCTCGACGGCGACGAAGGTCTGGGTGGCGAAGCGCTCCTCGTGCTCGAAGGCCCGCATCGCGGCCTTCTGCCCGGCGGCGTCGCCGTCGAAGGTGAAGATGACCTCGCCGCGCCGCTCGTCGGAGTCCATCAGCAGCCGGCGGACGACCCCGACGTGCTCCTGACCGAAGGCGGTGCCGCAGGTCGCCACCGCGGTCGTGACGCCGGCCAGGTGACAGGCCATGACGTCGGTGTAGCCCTCAACCACCACGACCTGGTAGCGCCGGGCGATGTCGCGGCGGGCGAGCTCCGCGCCGTAGAGCAGGCTCGCCTTCTTGAACAGCGGCGTCTCGGGAGTGTTGAGGTACTTGGGGCCGGCGTTCGGCGCGCCGTCGCCGGCGAGCAGGCGGCCGCCGAAACCGACGACCTCGCCTGCCAGGTCGCGGATCGGCCAGATGAGGCGGTGGTGGAACCGGTCGATCAGCCCACCGCGGCTGCCCTGCTTGGACAGCCCGCCGAGCACCAGCTCCTGGCCGGTGAAGCGGCGGGCGAGCAGGTGGCGGGTCAGCGTGTCCCAGCCCGTCGGCGCGTAGCCGACGCCGAAGCGGCGGGCGGCGTCCAGGTCGAACCCGCGGGCGTTGAGGAACTCCCAGCCCGCGCCCGCCGAGGGATGGCTCGTGAGCTGCTCGGCATAGAACTCGGCAGCGACACGGTGCGCCTCCAGCAGGCGCTGGCGCTGGCTGGAGACGGTGCGGTCGGTCGTGCCGCCGCCCTCGAAGGTCAGCGTCACCCCGGCGCGGCGGGCGAGGCGCTCGGCCGCCTCCCGGAAGCTCAGCCCATCGATCTCGCGGACGAAGGAGTAGACGTCGCCGCCCTGCTGGCAGCCGAAGCAGTGGAACAGACCGGTCGCCACGTTGACATAGAAGGAGGGCGACTTCTCCTCGTGGAACGGGCACAGGCCGACCAGCTCGTTGCGCCCGGCCGGGCGCAGCTGGACATGCTCGGAGACGACGTCCGCGATCGGCGAGCGCTCCCGGACGAGGGCGACGTCGGCGTCACGGATCCGTCCGGCCATCCGCCCCTCCCCTCGTCCCTGCCGGGCGAGGTACCTCGCCCGGGGCAGATCGCCCACCTATTGTGCGCTGCGTCATACCCACTGGGCCGATCTTTGGAACGCTGTGGGCGAACCTCCGGCCGAGGCCGGCGGCCGCGCACGCGGCGCCCCGCACATCGGTCCTACGGCTGCGATGGTACGTGTCGTAAGCGCGACAGTACCGATCATGCCACGTGAATGTTGAGGACAATGCCCGCCACCTGCGGCGCAGTGATACACGGGCCGCCCGCGGCGATCATCGATCACCACCCGGGCGACCGTCGCCCGGCCGGCCGACGCGCCGTGGCCGCACCCGCGCGGGCTGCTTCCCACGGACCCGCCCCGTCCCCGCCCGGGGGTACGCGACTCCCCCGCGGGCAGGACGGCGGCGCGCGGGGGACCCACTCCTCACAGGACGCGGCGCACCGGGCGGCCGCGCAGCGCCGCGTGGCGCCGCTCGGCACTGGCGTCGGTCAGCCGGGCAACCTGGTCGATGACCACCCGCAGCCGCGCCGCGTCGTCCGGCGCGGCCTGGAAGATCACCCGTAGCGACGGGTCCAGCGACCGCGGCGCGTCGCGCAGGAGCAGCTCGACGAGCTCGCCGATCACCTCCCGCTGGCGGACCTGGCGGGCCCGCGCCCCCGGGCGCTCCATGACGTACCAGGCCGTGACCCCCTTGAGCGCGGCGCACTCGGCGATCGTGGCCGGATCGACCACCAGGTCCGCGCCATAGCGCCGCAGCGGCCCCGCCGGGTGGCGCTCGCGGGTGGCGCGCACCGCCGCGCGGGAGAACCGGGCGATGAGCTCGCTGGTCATCTGTCGCAGGGCCGCCTGGCCGCGGGCCGAGGTGATCTCCGATCGGGTCCACCAGGGCTGGGCACGCAGCGTGTCCAGGGCGGCGGCGACGGCCGCGGCGGTGGATTCGGGGAAGCGCCGCGCGGTCGCGGCCGCCAGCTCGTCACGGTGCGTGGCGTCATCGAGCGCGGCGAGCTCAATGTGCCCGGCGACGACGCCGTCCTCGAGATCGTGCACCGAGTAGGCGACGTCGTCGGCCCAGTCCATGATCTGCGCCTCGATGCAGCGCCGGCCGGGCGGCGCGCCCTCGCGCAGCCAGGCGAGGACGGCCAGGTCGTCGTCGTAGGCGCCGTACTTCACCGCGCCCGGGTCGGGGCCGCGGCCCCGCGCCCACGGGTACTTCGTCGCGGCGTCCAGGCTCGCCCGGGTCAGGTTCAGGCCCGCGCTGCGCCCGTCGTCGTCGACGATCTTGACCTCCAGCCTGGTCAGCTCCCGCAGGCTCTGCGCGTTGCCCTCGAAGCCGCCGCAGGCCCGCGCAGCCACAGCCAGTGCCTGCTCGCCGTTGTGCCCGAACGGGGGGTGACCGAGATCATGCGCCAGGCAGGCCGCGTCGACGAGGTCCGGGTCGGCGCCCAGCTGGGCGCCGAGCTCGCGGCCGACCTGCGCGGTCTCCAGCGAGTGCGTCAGCCGCGTACGCGGGAAGTCGTCGTCCAGCGGGCCCACGACCTGTGTCTTTCCGGCGAGGCGGCGCAGCGCGCTGGAGTGCAGCACGCGCGCGCGATCCCGGGCAAAGGGACTGCGAGGCCCCGGTGTAGCCTTCGGACGTTCCGCGACCCGACGGACCGTGTCCGGGGTGTCATACCACTCAGCGACCACGAGCTTGAGCGTATCGGCGCGATTCGGGGACCCCGGCCGATCGCAGCGACGATACTTTGTGCGCACCCTTCACCAAATCGGCCCGGAGGCCTGCCGTGGACAAGATCATTAAGTATGCCGCCATCGCGTTCGTCATCTTCTTCGTGGTGACCGCACCCAACAGCGCGGCTGGCATCGTCCACCGCGCCTTCGGATGGCTGCACTCGTGGGGCAACGGCGTCTCCGAGTTCGTCAGTAACACCGTCGGGTGATCCCCGTCCCGCCGGCCCCGATCTCTGAGACACTGCGGACGTGGTGAGACTCCAGCTGCCGGACCCGGCCCAACGCGACACCAAGTACCTGGCGTCGCAGGAGCGCCTGGTCATGATGGTGCGTCTGCACTGGGCGGTGCTCCTGCCGATCCTGCTGCAGACCGTGGGCGCGGTCCTGCTCGCCCTGGTGGTGAACATCCTGTTCGCCTCCAGGGACGTCAACGGCGGCTTCGTCACCACGCTGCTGTGGTACTTCGCCCTGTTCATGATCCTGCGCATGCTCTGGAAGATCGCGGACTGGCAGTTCGACCACCTGATGATCACCGACAAGCGCCTGCTGAAGGTGTCGGGGATCTTCTTCCGCAAGGTGCAGACGATGCCGCTGTCCAAGATCACGGATCTCACCTACAACCGGGATCCGTTGGGCCGCCTGTTCGGCTACGGCGAGTTCGTGGTCGAGTCCGCCGGTCAGGACCAGGCACTGTCGAACATCAAGTTCCTGCCGCGGCCGGACCGGCTCTACCTCACCCTGGTCGACATGACCTTCGGTGGGGCGCCCTCCCCGGCCGGGGACGACTGACCGCGCACCCCTGACCACGCTGCCAGGCCTCCCGTCTGGGGAGAGACGGATCTCTGGTCGGCCGCGTCGGCGCGACTGGGGGACGCGCCTCGGGCGGGGTCGGAGGGCTCACTCACACGAGCCCTCCGACCCCGTTTCACGTTCTCCCCTGTCGCGGTCTGCCTAGCGGAGCAGGTCGCGGGCGGCCTCGGCGATGTGCTTCGCCGAGATGCCGGCCGCGTCGAGCAGCTCGGCGGACGTGCCCGAGCCCGGCAGCGAGCGCACCGCGAGGTGGCGGACCGACAGCTGCAGCCCACAGTCGTCGAGCGCGCCGAGCACGGCGCTGGCCAGGCCGCCCTCGGGGTAGTGGTCCTCCGCGACGACGATCCGCCCGCCGGTGGCCCGCGCCGCCTCGAGCACCGTGGCGGCGTCGACCGGCTTGACCGAGTACAGGTCGATGACCCTGGCGGCCACGCCCTCCGCGGCGAGCGCGTCGGCGGCGGCGAGCGACTCGTGCAGCGTCACCCCGGCACCGATGAGGGCGACGGTGTCGCTGTCCGAACGGCGCAGCACCTTGGAGCCGCCGGGCGCGAACGGCTCGTCGGGGCCGTAGAGCACGGGGTAGGCGCCCCGGGTGGTGCGCAGGTAGCTGACCCCGGACAGGTCGGCCATCGCCTCGACGAGCCGGGCCGTGGACGTCGCGTCACTCGGGTAGAGCACCGTCGACCCGCCGACCGCCCGCATCATCGCCAGGTCCTCGAGCGCCATCTGTGACGGGCCGTCGGCGCCGATCTCCACGCCGGCGTGGCTGCCGGACAGCCGGATGTCCGCCTGCGAGATCGCCGCCATCCGGATGAAGTCGTAGGCGCGGGAGAAGAACGCCGCGAACGTCGAGGCGAACGGCACGTAGCCGCGTACGGACAGGCCGACGGCCGTGGCGACGAGCTGCTGCTCGGCGATGAAGATCTCGAAGAAGCGGTCCGGGTGGACGTGGGCGAAGTCCTCGGCGTGGGTCGAGTTGCTGACCTCGGCGTCGAGCGCGACCACGTCGGTACGGGCGCCGAGCGCCGCGAGCGCCTGGCCGTAGGCCTTGCGGGTCGCGACCTTGGCGCCGAGCTCGAAAGCCGGCAGCGTGATGGCGGGCCGCACGATGGGCGCCGGGCGGGGCAGGTCCGCGGACGGCACCGGGCCGCGCACACGCAGGTCGCGCTCGCCGCCGAGCTCGGCGATGGCGCGTTCGGCCATGTCGGCGGGCAGCGGCTTGCCGTGCCAGCCCTCAGCGTCGGCGACCTCGGAGAAGCCCTCGCCCTTGCGGGTGCGGGCGAGGATGACGGTCGGGCGGCTCGCGTCCTCGGCGTCGGCGAGGGCGGCGTCGATCGCCTCGATGTCGTGGCCGTCGATGACGACCGCCCGAGCGCCGAACGCCTCGACACGGGCCGCGTAACGGTCGAGATCCCAGCCGAGCTCCGTCGGGCCGCGCTGGCCGAGCCGGTTGACGTCCACGATCGCGACGAGATTCGCCAGCTGGTAGTAGGACGCCTTGTCGAGGGCCTCCCACACCGAGCCCTCGGCCATCTCGCTGTCGCCGCACAGCACCCAGACCCGGTAGGGGACCTTGTCGAGGTACTTGCCGGCGATCGCGACGCCGACACCGTCGGGCAGCCCCTGGCCGAGCGAGCCGGTCGCGACGTCGACCCACGGCAGGATCGGCGTCGGGTGGCCCTGCAGCCGCTCACCGAAGCGGCGGTAGCCGTTCATCAGCTCGTCGTCGGTGACGACGCCGACCGCCTTGTAGATCGAGTAGAGCAGCGGCGAGGCGTGACCCTTGGAGAAGATCAGGTGGTCGTTCGCCGGGTCCTCGGGGTTGTCCCAGTCGTAGCGCAGATGCCGGGCCACGAGCACGGCAAGCAGGTCCGCCGCGGACATCGACGAGGTGGGGTGCCCGGACCCGGCCGAGGTGCTGCTGCGCACCGAGTCGACCCGCAGCTGCTGCGCGAGTTCCCGGACCGTGGTCAGATCGGCCGTCCCGACCGCGCTTTCGGATACGGGAGTTGCCACACCAGTCTCCTTATTCTGATCTTGATCGCGATCTCACGAATGCTGTCGCATGTGTCACGTGGCTGTCCCTGCCGCCAAGCGTCACCACCGCTTGACGCATTACCCTTTCGCCCGGCGATCCGAACCGTACCAGCGCGGGTGACCACCGAAGAGGGTCGAGCGGGCCGCTGGTAGGTCACATCCCCGAATAGCCCGATTTCATCCGGCCGGCGCCGGGACCGTTCCGCACCGCCCGTGCCGGCGGCGATGCGGCGGGACATACCGGCCGTCCGCGGTACCTCGCGGCCCGCGGGCCGCGAGGTGCCTCGCCGGGAGGTGCCGCCCGGTAGCCGGCAGGTGCCCGCCGTCAGCCGGCACGGCGCGCCGGACCGTCATACCGCGCGCGTCGTCGCCTCGGGTGGCGAGGCCCGGTGGAACAGCTGGTACCAGCGGTAGCCGATCCCCTCCCGAAGGATGTAGTGGACCTTCGTGTCGACGCCGTGGAC
The DNA here is from genome assembly GCF_059816245.1 of Frankia sp. RB5. Classification (NCBI taxonomy): domain Bacteria; kingdom Bacillati; phylum Actinomycetota; class Actinomycetes; order Frankiales; family Frankiaceae; genus Frankia; species Frankia sp. RB5. The sequence goes on along the minus strand of NZ_JCBATA010000002.1, from coordinate 183,494 downwards.
CGCCGGACCGGTGGTGACCGGCGAGGTGGACGCCCGCAGCCCCAGGTCCCGCGCCATCGTCCGGGAGCGCAGGCTGTGCCAGGGGTCGGTGACCAGCACCGTCGAACGCCAGTGCCGGCTGTTCATGACGCCCGCCACCGCGGTCAGCGAGCCCAGCGTGTCCGAACCCTCCGGGACGACGATCACGTGGTCCGCCGGGATCCCGCGCCGGCGCAGGTAGGCGGCGCCGGCCTCGGCCTCGGTGTAGCGGTCGCCCGGCTGCTTCCCGCCGATGGTGATGACGTCCGGCGCCACGCCCTGCCGGTACAGCGCGAGGGCGTGGTCGAGCCGGGCGGCGAAGACGGCGGAGGGCCGCCCGTCGTACTGGGACGCCCCGAGCACGACCAGCGCGTCGGAGCGCGGGTGATGATCCTCCCGGCCGACCCACCACACCTGGACGAACGTCACGGCGGCGAGGACGACGACCGCCGTCACGCCGGCGAGCACCACCCGGATCGCCCACCGCCACCAGCGCACCCGCCACCAGTCCGCGCGAAACGGACGGACGGTGAGACGGGGTCGGGACAGTGCCACAGAAAGGACGTTAGACCTGCGCCGCACTCGATCGACCACGGCGCCCGATATGTCGGATCTCCCATCACCGCCAGGCGTCATCACGCCGGACGTCATCTCGACGATCAGCAAACGGGCGCGACCAGGCGTAGTCGACGACGGTTCCGCCGGCCACCCGCCAGTCTCAGTGACCGGCGGTGGCCAGCGTGCCGAGCGCCTCCCAGTCGAGGGTGCCCGCGGTGAGGTCACGGATGGTGGCGAGCAGGCCAAGGCGGGCCCGGCGGACCGCCGGGTCGGAGTCCATCACCATCAGGCCGTCGAAGAAGCCGTCGACGGCGGCCGGCAGCGCACCGGCGGCGGCCACCAGCGCGTCCAGCGGCACGGGCACGCCGCGAGTCGAACCCGCGGCCGCGGGGCCAGGCTCGGCGCCGTCAGCCTCGGCGCCGGCGGGCGCGAGCCGGGCGGTCAGATCGGTGACTACACCGAGCAACCGCGCGGCGGCCGGCTCGGTGAGCCGCTCGCCGTCGACGACCGCGGGAGCGTCGGCGGGCACGATGCGGCGCACCCGCTGCAGGGCCGCGGCGAGCGCGGCGAACCCGTCGTCGCCGAGCAGCGTGCTCAGCGTGGCGAGGGTGGCCTCCGCCCGTGCGGGGGCACCGGTGTGCGGGCCGACCGCGCCGACGAGCCGGTGGTCGACGCCGCGCTCGAGCAGCTGCTGGGCGTAGCGGCCGCGGATGAACGCCTCCGCCGCCGCCAGCGCCTGCTCACCGACCGGCACCGGGGTGAGCAGCGCGGCCCGGGCGAGCAGATCGGTGAGATCCAGGCCGGCGAGCCGGGGCTGACCGGTGAGGATGGCCGAGACGCCGAGCGCGGCGCGGCGCAGCCCGAACGGGTCGGAGCTGCCGGTCGGCGCCGCGTCGAGGGCGAACAGGCCCACGAGCAGGTCAAGCCGATCGGCGAGGGCGAGCAGCGCGCCGGGAACGGTCCCGGGCAGCGCGCCGCCGGCGCGCCGGGGCAGCTCCATCTCGTACAGGGCGGTGGCGACCGCCTCGGGCTCGCCAGCCCGCCGGGCGTACTCGCGGGCCATCGTCCCGGCGAGGCTGGACAGCTCGATGACCATCTGGGTGGCGAGGTCGAACTTGGCGAGCGCGGCGGCCCGGTCGAGCGTCGCGAGATCCGCGCCGGCGAGGCCGATCGCCTCGCCGAGGCCGCGGGCGAGCGCGCCGACGCGGTCCGCCCGGTCCGCTACCGACCCGAGGCGCTGCTCGAAGGTGAGTTTTGCCAGGCCCGCGCGGAACGTCTCCAGCGGGACCTTGACGTCGGCGTCGTAGAAGAACGCCGCGTCGGCGAAGCGGGCGCGGATGACGTCCTCGTTGCCGGCCCGGACCAGCGCCTCGTCGACCGTCCCGTCGGCAACGGCGAGGAAGGCGGGCAGCAGGCGACCGGCGGCGTCGCGCACCGGCAGGTAGCGCTGGTGCTTGCGCATCACCGTGGTGAGGATCTCGGTGGGCAGCTCGAGGAAGCGGTCCTCGAAGGAGCCGAGCAGCGGTCGCGGGTACTCGACGAGGTTCGTCACCTCGGTGAGGACGTCGCCGTCGGCGTCGGCGTCGATGTGGCCGCCGATGTCCGCGGTGAGCTTGGCCGCCTCCTCGACGACCAGGTCACGCCGGGCCGCCGGGTCGAGCAGGATCGCGTGGGCGGCGAGCAGCTCGGGGTAGCCGTCGGCGCCGGGCACCTCGATCGGCTCCGAGCCGGCCCGACGGTGCCCGCGGGTCGTCCGCCCGGCGGCGAGGCTGGACACCGCCACCGGGACCACGGTCTCCCCGAGCAGCGCGACGAGCCAGCGCACCGGACGGCTGAAGGACAGCGTCGCGTCGTTCCAGCGCATGTTCCGCTCACCGCGCAGCGCCGCGACCACCTCACCGAGCAGCCCGGCGAGCACGTCGACGGCGTCCCGCCCGGCCTCGGTCCGCACGAGCGCCACATGCTCGACGTCGCGATGAGTGACGACCTGGAGGTCGGCCGGGTCGGCGCCCTGGCCGCGGGCGAAGCCGACCGCGGCCCTGGTGGGAGCGCCGGCGGCGTCGTAGGCGGCGGAGACCCTCGGGCCGCGCACGACCCGCTCGACGTCGGGCTCGCGCGGGGTGACATCGTCGACGACCGCGACGATCCGGCGGGGGGTACCGAGGACCCGGATCTCGCCGTGCGTCAGCCGGGTGGCGCCGAGCCGCTCGGCGAGGCCCGCGCGCACCGCCGCCACCGTGCGCGGCACCTCGGCGGCCGGCAGCTCCTCGGTGCCGATCTCGAACAGCAGCGTGGCCGGCTCCGTCACCGGGGCGCCGACCGGCGCGGGCACGGCCGCCGGCGCCGGGCTCGCCACCCCCAGCGGGTGGCCGAGCTCCTCGCGGCGGTCCCGCCACAGCGCGGCCACCTCGCGGGACAGGCCGCGCATCTGCGCGAACGAGGTGGCCCGCTCGGTCGTCGACACGGCGCCGCGCGAGTCGAGGACGTTGAAGGCGTGCGAGCACTTCAGGACGTAGGAGTGGGCCGGGACGGGCAGCCGGGCGTCGATCATCCGGCGGGCCTCGGCGGCGTAGTCGGCGTAGAGGCGGCGCACCGTGTCGATGTCGGCGTCGTCCAGGTAGTACCGCGACATCTCGTACTCGGACTGGCCGAACACCTCGCCGTAGGACACCCCCGGCGCGTAGGTGAGCTCGCTGAAGTGGCGCACCCCCTGCAGCGCCATGAGGATGCGTTCCATGCCGTAGGTGACCTCGACGCTGACCGTGTCCAGCGTCTGCCCGCCGGCCTGCTGGAAGTAGGTGAACTGGGTGATCTCCAGCCCGTCGAGCCAGACCTCCCAGCCCAGGCCCCAGGCGCCGAGCGCGGGCGAGGCCCAGTTGTCCTCGACGAAGCGGACGTCGTGGGCGGCGGTGTCGATGCCGATGGCCTCGAGGCTGCCCAGGTACAGCTCCTGGGCGTTGCCCGGGTCGGGCTTGAGGATCACCTGGAACTGGGTGTGCGTCTGCAGCCGGTTCGGGTTCTGCCCGTAGCGCGAGTCGTCCGGACGGACCGACGGCTCGACGTAGGCCACCCGCCATGGCTCCGGGCCGAGCACCCGCAGGACCGTGGCCGGGTTGAGCGTACCGGCGCCGACCTCGGTGTTGAACGGCTGCATGATCATGCAGCCGCGGTCGGTCCAGTAACGGGTCAGCGCCAGCAACGCGTCCTGCATGGTCAACATCGGGTGAGCCTCGGCTTTTCGCTGTCACGGTCACGGACGGGGCGGGCGCCCCGCCCGCCGGTGCGGACCCCGGGCCGCGCGGGCGGGCGGCTGCCGCGGACGAACCGGTCCGGCGATCACGGCCCGGCCGCCAGCGCACCGGGCGGCCGGACGGCGCGGCGCCGAGCCGCCGAGCGCTTCGAACCCCTCGGAGCTTCGAACCCCTCGGGACACGGATCCGCGCGTCCATGATGCTGAGTCGAGGCTACCGGTCGCCACCGACTTTCCCGCGTCAGCCCGCCGCCGCGCGAGGCGTGGGCGTCCCGCGCGACGCGGTGGTCGTCAGGAAGCGGGCCGGCGGCCGGGTGCGGCCGTGTCCGCGTCGGCGGCACGGTCGGAGGCGAACACCAGGTCCGCCCCGCCGGCCGACGGGGCGTCCGCCGCGGCGAGCACCTCGAAGGCGCCTGGCGCGTCGACGGCGTGGACCAACAGCGGCGTCAACGTGCGCCGCACGTCGAACAGGGACAGCGCCCGCCGCCAGGGCCCGGGCCCGTCCCACTCGGTGATCAGCAGCCAGGACTCCTGCGCGTCCAGCGCGCGGGCGACCCGGCCGCGGCGAAACCCGGCGGCGCCCCCGAGCACCGCCAGCACCTCGCGCACCGCCGCGGGGAAGTCGTCCGCCGCCGCGGGCGGCACCGTGAAGGCGATCTGGGCGACGACCGGCGCGGAGGCACCGGCTGGCGGCCGCCAGCCGCGCCCGCCGGCCGGATCGCCCGGGCCGTTCGCCCCGTCCGGTCCCGGCCGCGGGGCCGGGCCGCGCGCGGCGTCGCCGACCCGCTGGTCCTCGTCAGGCACGGTGGGCGACGGTGCCGCCGTAGCGGCGGTCGCGGCGGGCGTACTCCTCGCAGGCGGTCCACAGGTCGCGGCGGTCGAAGTCCGGCCACAGCGTGTCCACGAACGAGAACTCGGCGTACGCGGCCTGCCAGAGCAGGAAGTTGCTCAGCCGCTGCTCGCCGGACGTCCGGATGACCAGGTCGAGGTCGGGCATGTCCGGCTCGTCGAGGTAGCGGCTGACGGTCGCCTCGTCGATCCGGTCGGGGCGCAGCCGGCCCGCGCGCACGTCCCGCGCGATCGCCGCGGCGGCGTCGGCGATCTCCGCCCGGCCGCCGTAGTTCACGCACATCACCAGCGTGAGCCGGTCGTTGTCGCGGGTCAGCTCCTCCGAGGACTCCAGCCGTCGGATGACGCTGCCCCACAGCCGCGGGCGTCGGCCCGCCCAGCGCACCCGCACCCCGAGCGCGTCCATGTCGTCGATGCGCCGGCCGAACACCCCGTCGGTGAACCGCATGAGGAACGCGACCTCGTCCGGCGAGCGCTTCCAGTTCTCCGTCGAGAAGGCGTACACCGACAGCCACCGCACGCCGAGCTCGATCGCGCCCTCGACGCAGTCGAACAGCGCGTCCTCGCCGGCCTCGTGCCCCTTGGTCCGGGCCAGGCCACGGCGTTTCGCCCACCGGCCGTTGCCGTCCATGACGATGCCCACGTGTTTCGGGACCAGGCTCGGCGGCAGGGCCGGGGGCCGGGCCCCCGAGGGATGGGGATGCGGATCCCGAAAACGCGTCCCCAGATCATTGCGCACAGTCACTGCCTACCTCCCCATGCCGGGCCGGGGCAGCGCCGAGCCGTCGTCCATCGCACCGTTTCCTGCCATCGCCACACGTCCCCCTGCCGACGCCGGTTCCCGCGGGGAACGCCCACCGTCGCCGTCCACCTCACCATGTCCGTCCTCGTCCCCTCCCACCGCGTCCTCTCCCACCGCGTCGTGCTCCCCGCGCGTGCCGCTCCCCCGCTCGACCTGTCCGCGGCGCGGCTCCGGCCCGCGCCGCGGCACGCCGGCGGGCGCGGGCGCGTCATGCCCGTTCCAGATACGGCAGCGCGCGCAGTCCCCGCTCGAGATGCCACTGGAGATAGGCGGCGACGATCCCGCCGGCCTCCCGCCGCGCACGCGTGTCACTGCGCAGCGCACCGTCCCAGTCGCCGCGCAACAGGTCGGTCAGCAGCCGCACCGCGCCGGCCGACACGGAGGCCGCGCCGTGCGGACGACATTGCGCGCACACTACGCCGCCGCCCGCGACCGACAGCGACGGGTGCTGCCCCGGCTCCCCGCACCGGGCGCAGTCATCCAGGGCCATGCCGTACCCCGAGACGGCCAGTGATCGAAGCAGAAAGGCGTCCAGCACCAGCGGCGGCGGGCGCTCCCCTGCCGCCAGCGTCCGCAGACCACCGATGAGCAGCAGGAAGAGCCGCAGCGCGGGTTGCCGTTCCTCACTGGTCAGGCGCTCCGCGGTCTCCAGCATGACGGCAGCGGCGGTGTACCGGGCGTAGTCGGCGGAGATCTCCGCGCCGTAGGGCGCGATGATGTCGGCCTGGGTGACCGTGTCCAGCGACCGGCCGGAGTGCAGCATCAGGTCGACGTAGGTGCCCGGCTCCAGCCGTGAGCCGAACCGCGAGGACGTCTTGCGCACGCCCTTGGCCACGGCCCGCACCCGACCGGTACGCCGGGTGAGCACGGTGATGATGCGGTCAGCCTCGGCGAGAGGGGTCGTTCGCAGGACGACCCCTTCGTCGCGATACACCGGCACCCGCCCATGGTTGCACGCCCCCGCCCCAGCAGGGTAAGGCGAGGTCGTCCGGCGGCACGCCCCACCAGGACAACCGGGGCCGACAACTGCTGGTATTCCCGGTATCACCCGTTGTCTCCTACGCCGCTGTCCGGCCGGACTCACCCGAACGACACGCCGCCGGTGTGCGGATGATGGTGGGGTGCGGGTTGTACGGCGGACGGCGCGAGCGATCCTGATCGACCCCGATGGCCGGCTGGTGCTCTTCCGGCGGACGCTGCCGAAACGCAAGCCCTACTGGTCCACGCCCGGCGGCGGGGTGGACGCCGGGGACGACTCGATCGAGGCGGCGCTGCACCGGGAGCTCGCGGAGGAACTCGGCGCCACCGTCGACCGCGTCCAGCAGGTCTTCCTCACCAGCCCGCCGCGCGGCGGCGGCATCACCGTGGCCCACTTCTTCGTCTGCCGGCTGGTGTCCATGGACCTGTCCCTGCGCACCGGCGAGGAGTTCACGAACCCGGCCAAGGGCCGCTACGACGTCGACCGGATCGACCTGCACGGCAAGAAGCTCAGCCGCTACCCGTTGCAGCCGCTCGAGGTCAAGGAGTTCATCCTCGCCAACCGCCAGGCGCTGCTGATGGCCGCGCTCGACGACGAGACCCCGCCGCTGACCAGCCCGCCCGCCCCGGGCACCGCTCCCCCGCCCGTCGCGCACGCGCAGCCCCCGCGAGCCGCCGAGCCGTCCGGTGCCCCCGATCACCGTGACGCCGCCGCGCCGCCGGCCGATGTGGCGGCGAAGGCCCCCGACGAGAAGACGCCGCGGCCGCCGCTCCCCGAGTCGCAGGCCCCGCAGACGCAGGCCCCGCAGACGCCCGCCCCGCAGAGGCAGATCCCGCAGACGCAGATCTCCGGGACGCCGATGTCGGAGCCGGCCGGGCGGGTCTTCATCGGGCCCATCCGGCGGACGACGCCGGTGGGCGAGGCCGAGGACGCCAGGGCCCCGACGGTGCGCCGACGCCGCGTGCGGCCCGCGGTTCTGGAGATCGTGGACGGCGAGGCCACCCACGACCCGGGGGGCGCGCGGGAGCGGCCGGAACGCCGCCGACCGCGCTGGTGGCGCCGACGGTCGTCGCACCACTGACCCGGCGCCCGCCGGGCGGCCGGGCGCCGCCCCGAACCGTCCCAGGGCCCGCCTACCCGTCGGCCACGGGCCCGCTCCTGGCGGGCCTGGCGCCGCGACCCTGGGTCAGAAGCCCAGCCGGCGCAGCTGACGGGGATCGCGCTGCCAGTCCTTGGCCACCTTGACGTGCAGGTCGAGGTAGACCGGGGTGCCCAGCAGCGCCTCGATCTGGGTGCGGGCCTGCGAGCCGACCGCCTTGAGCCGCGAGCCGCCGGCGCCGATGACGATCGCCTTCTGGCTCGGCCGCTCGACGAAGACGTTGACCCGCACGTCGAGCAGCGGCCGCGTCTCGGGCCGCCCCTCCCGCGGCACCATCTCCTCGACCACCACGGCGAGCGAGTGCGGCAGCTCGTCGCGTACGCCCTCCAGCGCCGCCTCGCGGACCAGCTCGGCGACCATCACCTGCTCCGGCTCGTCGGTCAGCTCCCCGCCCGGGTAGAGCGCCGGGCCGGTGGGCAGGCGGGAGACGAGGACGTCGGCGAGCACGTCCACCTGGTAGGAGCGCACGGCGCTCACGGGGACGATGTCGCTGAACTCGCCGAGCCCGGAGACCTCGAGCAGCCGGGCGCCGATCCGATCCGGGTCGGTGACCTTGTCCGTCTTGGTGAGGATGGCCACCACCGGCGTCCGCTTCGGCAGCCGGGACAGCTCCTCGGCGATGAACGTGTCGCCGCGGCCGAGCGGCTCGTCGGCGGGCATACAGAAGCCGACCACGTCCACCTCGGACAGCGTCGCCCGCACGACGTCGTTGAGCCGCTGGCCGAGCAGGGTGCGCGGGCGGTGCAGCCCGGGGGTGTCGACGAGCACGAGCTGCGCGTCGTCGCGATGCACGATGCCGCGGATGGCGTGCCGGGTGGTCTGCGGCCGGCCGCTGGTGATCGCGACCTTGGTGCCGACGAGCGCGTTGGTCAGCGTCGACTTGCCCGCGTTGGGCCGGCCGACGAAACAGGCGAACCCGGAGCGGAAGGCCGCCGGCGGGCTCGGGTCGGTGGTGCTGCCGCTGGTGGTCGCCACGCTAGCTGGCCGTCCGGGCACGGGCCGTTCCGTCGGTACCGGCGAGGAGGACGGGGATCCCGGTGCCGAACTCGGCCAGGGTCGCGAGGTCGTCGGCGTCGATCCCGTCGCCCTCGGTGACGACGGCGGCGGCCTCGAAACGGCGGGCGCCACTGGAGACGGCCGCGGCGACGGCGGCGCGCAGCGCCGAGATCGCGAGCTCCGCCCGGGGCAGGCCGACGGTCGCCGCCGCGTAGGTGCGCCCGTCGGTGTCACGCAGGGCGGCGCCCTCCGCCCGCCGGCCATCCGGAACGTAGGCGCGCAGCCGGGCCGAGCGGGCGAGGACGAGCAGCTTCGCGTCCTCGGCCGCGAGCTCGAGGCCTGGCCCACCGGCGGGCACAGCGCCCGGCGAGGTCGGGTCAGCGGTCACGAGGTCACCTTTCCATGCTGCTGCGAGGGGGCTACCGGCCGGTCCGCCACCGCGGCACCATCGCCCGGCTGCGGATCACCCGCCGGCGCGGGGTCCGTGCTCGAGGCGGGGTCCAGGCTCGCAGCGGCGTCGCCTGTCGGAGCGGCGCCGCCCGCCAGCGTGGGTCCGCCCGCCGCGGCGGGACCGTCAGCGGGTCGGGGCGCGCCTGCCGGTGCGGGGCGGCTGGTGGAGCCGTTCGGGGGGCGGCCCGCGGTGGGCGGCGCCCCGTCGAGTCGGGTGGCGACGATCGTGCCGATCTGGTTGCGCCGGCCGGCCGCCCGCTCGGCCGTCAGCCGCAGGCCACCGACCTCAGCGGTGGCGCCCGGGATCGGCACCCGGCCGAGCGCGGTGGCCAGCAGGCCGCCGACGGTCACCGCGTCGTCGGCGCCGGGCAGTTCCTCGGGGTCGAGGTCGAACAGCTTGCCGAGGTCGTCGACGTCGAGGCGGGCCGTCACCCGGGCGGTGCCGGCGTCGAGCCACTCCACCGGGGCCACCTCGCTGTCGTATTCGTCGGTGATCTCGCCGACGATCTCCTCGAGGATGTCCTCGATGGTCACCAGCCCGGCCGTCCCACCGTACTCGTCGATGACGATGGCCATGTGGGTGCGCGACGCCTGCATCTCGCGAAGCAGGTCGTCGGCGGGTTTGCTCTCGGGGACGAGCGCGGGCGCGCGCATGATCTCGGCGATCGGGCCGTCCTCGTCGCCGTCGCGCTCGTGGGCGACCATGTCCTTGAGGAAGGCGATGCCCACCACGTCGTCCACGCTCTCCCCGATCACCGGCAGGCGCGAGAAGCCGCTGCGCAGCGCGAAGGACAGCGCCTGGCGGACCGACTTCGTCGACTCGATGAACACCATGTCGGGCCGGGGCACCATCACCTCGCGGACGAGGGTGTCGCCGAGTTCGAACACGGACGCGATCATGTCGCGTTCCTCGCGCTCGATGACCTCGTTCTCCTCGGCGAGGTCGACCAGGTCACGCAGCTCCGCCTCGGAGGCGAACGGCCCGTCGCGATAGCCGGGACCCGGCGTGACGGCGTTTCCCAGTGCGATGAGCAGGCGGGGCAGCGGCCCCAGGATGCGCGCGAGGCGCACGGTCAGCCCCGCGGTCGCCAACGCGACGGCCGGCGCGTGCTGGCGGCCGAGGGTACGGAACATCACCCCGACCAGGATGTAGGCGATCAGGGTCGCGACCAGCGTGCCGAGCCCGACCGCGGCGAACCCGGCGCCGTACGCGCGGGCGAACAGGACGGTGAGGCAGGCGGCCGCGACCATCTCGCCGATGATCCGCAGCAGCAACAGAGGGGCGAGGTAGCGGCCGGGATCGGCCACGACGGTGGACAGGTTGGCGACGCCGGCCCGGTTCTGCCGGGCGAAGCCCTCCACCGAGACCCGCGACACCCGGGTCAGCGCCGCGTCCACGCAGCCGAAGCCGGCCGCGGCGAGCGATCCGACCACGGTGAGGAAGACGAGCAGGAGATCGCCGGAGCTCATCGGTCGCCCCCGGCCGGGGTCAGCGGGTGGCGGTCGGACCGGCCGGGGCAGGGCCGCCGTCCGCGCCGCTCGCGCCGCCCGTGGGATGCTTCCCGCCGGCGGATCTGGCCGCGGCGTCCCAGGACGTCAGCAGCTTGTTCTGGATCTTCCACATCTCGCGTTCCTCGTCCGGCTCGGCGTGGTCGTAGCCAAGCAGGTGCAGGATGCCGTGCGTGCACAGCAGGTGAAGCTCACGCTCGAACGAGTGCCCGGCCGCCTCCGCCTGCCGGCGGGCCACGTCCGGGCAGAGCACGACGTCGCCGAGCAGGGTGGTCGGATCGTCGTCCCCGGACTCCGACCAGGAGGCGTCGAACGCCTCGTCCTGGGCGAACGACAGGACGTCGGTCGGGCCCTCCTCGCCCATGTACCGCACGTGCAGGTCGGTCATGGCCTTCTCCTCGACGAGCATGACCGACAGCTCGGCGAGCGGGCTGATCTTCATCGCGTCGAGGACGAAGCGGGCGAGCGCTGTCAGGCGCACCTCGTCGACATCGCTCGCGCCCGACTCGTTGGCGACGAACACGGCCATCAGCGGTCCTCTCCGACCGCGGGGACGGTCACCGTCGCTCCCGGCGGCCGGAGCGCGCCGGCGCCGCCGCGCCGGGCAGGTTCTCAGCCGCGTCCCAGCGGGCGTAGGCGTCCACGATCTCGCTCACCAGCCGGTGACGGACGACGTCGGAGCTGGTCAGGGAGGCGAAGTGCACGTCGTCGACGCCGTCGAGGATTTCCCGGACGACACGCAGGCCGCTGCGGGTGCCGCTGGGCAGGTCGACCTGGGTGATGTCACCCGTCACCACGATCTTGGCGCCGAAGCCGAGCCTGGTCAGGAACATCTTCATCTGCTCGGGCGAGGTGTTCTGCGCCTCGTCGAGGAGGATGAAGGCATCGTTGAGGGTGCGGCCGCGCATGTAGGCCAGCGGGGCGACCTCGATGGTGCCGCTCTGCATCAGCCGCGGGATCGAGTCCGGGTCGACCATGTCGTGCAGCGCGTCGTACAGCGGCCGCAGGTACGGGTCGATCTTCTCGTACAGGGTGCCGGGCAGGAAGCCGAGCCGCTCGCCGGCCTCGACCGCCGGGCGGGTGAGGATGATCCGGTTGACCTTCTTCGCCTGCAGCGCCTGCACGGCCTTGGCCATGGCCAGGTACGTCTTGCCGGTGCCGGCCGGGCCGATCCCGAACACGATCGTGTGCTGGTCGATCGCGTCGACGTAACGCTTCTGGTTGAGGGTCTTGGGCCGGATCGTGCGGCCCCGGTTGGAGAGGATGTTGAGGGTGAGGACCTCGGCCGGGCGCTCGCCGGCACCGCTGCGCAGCATCGCCAGCGAGTGGTCGATGTGCTGCGGACTGAGCTCCGTGCCCGCGTCGAGCAGCGCGATGAGCTCGGCGAACAGCTTCGCGGCCAGCTCGTTCTCCGCCGGCGCGCCGGTGATGGTGATCTCGTTGCCGCGCACGTGGATGTCGGAGGAGAAGGCCCGCTCGATGGTGCGCAGCAGCTCGTCCTGGTGGCCGAGCAGGCTCACCATGCTGTGCGGACCGGGTACGACGAGGCGCGTCGTGGCGGGAACGGCCGACGCGACGGATGGCGTGACGGATTCGGGCATAGAGAGCGGCCAGCTACGGCCGCGGCACCTCTCAGAATCGATTACCGTGGTGATGGGTCGGCGACTCGTGGGCCACGGCGCCTTATGGGCTACGGAGTGAACCACGGGTGCTACCCGTCCAGTCTATCCATCATCACCCGGGCCGTCCCAGCGACCGAGTTCGGCCTGCACGACGGCCGCCGCGACCACGCCGGCCGTGGACGTGCGCAGCACCGTGGGCCCGAGCCTCGCCACGGCCGCGCCGGCCTGCCGCAACGCGTCGACCTCGCCGTCGTCGAGCCCGCCCTCGGGACCGACGACGAGCAGGATCTCCCCCGCCGGGTCCGCATCGAGGCCCCCGGCCGGACCGACACCGCCGGCGTCCACGGCGGCACCGGCCTCGGCACGCCATCGCCGCGCCAGGCCGACCAGCGGCTCCTTCGCCTGCTCGTGCAGCGCGACCGCGAACGACACCGATGCCACCCGCCGTGCCAGCTCCGCGGTGCCCACGAGCTCCGTGACGCACGGCCAGTGCAGGCGGTGGGACTGCTTCGCCGCCTCGGCGGCGGTGCGTGCCCAGCGCTGGCGGGCCCGCGCGCCGCGCTCGCCCTCCCACCGGACCACCGACCGCGCCGAGGACCACGGAACGATCTCGTCGACGCCGACCTCGGTCAGCATCTCCACGGCCCGCTCGCCGCGGTCCCCCTTGGCAAGCGCCTGCACGACGACCAGCCGCGGCCGCGGCGGCGGTACCCGCACCCGGCCGCGCACCGCACAGTCGATCTCGTCTCGGCGCACCGCGACGACGATGCACTCCAGACCGCCGCCGACGCCGTCGGTGACATCGACGGGCTCACCCGCCCGCAGCCGGCGCACCGCCGCCGCGTGATGACCCTCCGGGCCGTCGAGCGTGAAGGCGTCCCCGCTCGGCAGCGGCGAGACCTGGAACAGCGCGCTGGTCAGGGGATGTCCTCGAAGTCCTGGCGGTGCCGGCGCGGCGCGTCAGCGGCCACGCCGGGAGCCGCGCCGGCGGAACAGGCCGCTCGCACCGCCGCCGGTGGAACCACCCACCACCGCGGGAGCCTCCTCGTCGCGCAGCTTCGCGAGCTCCCGCAGCAGCCGTTCCTGCTCCGCGTCCAGCTTGGTCGGCGTCTCGATGTTGATGTGGATGTGCAGGTGGCCACGCCCGGCGGCGCGCAGGTGCGGCACCCCGCGACCAGCCAGCTTGATCACCTCGCCGGGCTGGGTGCCGGGCTTGACGGCGATCGTCTCGGTGCCGTCGAGGGTCTCCAGCGTGGCGGACGTGCCCAGCGCCGCCGAGGTCATCGGCAGCGGCAGCTCGCAGTGCAGGTCGTCGCCCTCGCGGGTGAACACCGCGTGCTGCCGCTCGGAGACCTCGACGTACAGGTCGCCGGGCGGGCCGCCACCGGGACCGACCTCACCCTCGCCCGACAGCCGGATGCGCATCCCGTCCTCGACGCCGGACGGGATCTTCACGGTGAGGGTGCGGCGCTTGCGGACCCGGCCGTCCCCGCCGCAGTCGCGGCAGGGGTGCTCGATCACGGTGCCGGTGCCCGAGCAGCGCGGGCACGGGCGGGAGGTCACCATCTGGCCCAGGAAGGACCGGGTGACCTGCTGTACCTCGCCGCGGCCGGCGCAGGTACCGCAGGTCGCCGGGTGCGTCCCGGGCGCGGCACCGGCCCCGGAGCAGGTCGAGCACACCGCCGCGGTGTCCACCGTGATCTCGCGGGTGGCGCCGAAGGCGGTCTCGGACAGGTCGAGCTCGATGCGCAGCAGCGCGTCGTTGCCACGCCGCACGCGCGAGCGCGGGCCACGGTTCGCCCCGCCGCCGAAGAAGGCGTCCATGATGTCGCCGAGCCCACCGAAACCGGCGCCGAACGGCGAGCCGCCACCGCCGCCACCGCCCGGCGCGAGCGGGTCGCCGCCCAGGTCGACGATCTGGCGCTTCTCCGGGTCGGAGAGCACCTCGTAGGCCGCGGTCACCCCACGGAAGCGCTGCTGCGCCTCCGGGTCGGGGTTGACATCCGGATGCAGTTCACGGGCCAGCTTGCGGTAGGCCCGCTTGATCTCGTCGTTCGACGCGTCTCGACGCACGCCAAGAACGGCGTAGTAGTCCACGGCCATCAGTCGGCACCCAAGAGTTCACCCACGTATTTGGCGACGGCCCGGACGGCCGCCATCGTCCACGGATAGTCCATGCGCATCGGCCCGACCACGCCCATGCCGCCCAGTGCGAAGGGGCCGCGGCCGTAGCCGGTGGCCACCACCGCGGTCGACCGCAGGGCGTCAACGTCCGTCTCTCGGCCGATGCGTACCGTTACAGTACCGGTCTCGCGGGCCGAGCCGATGAGCTTCATCAGCACGACCTGTTCTTCGAGCGCCTCGAGGATAGAGCGCAGCGAGTCCGCGAAGTCGACCGTGGCCCGGGTGAGGTTCGCCGTGCCGGCCATGGCGATGCGTTCCTCCGGGCGCTCCACCAGCGCCTCCAGCACCACTCCGGTCATCGTCGCCAGGCACGGCCGGAGCTCGGGCCTGGCCTGGTCGGGCAGCGCCGCGACCACCTCGTGCGCCTCCGCGAGCCGCTGGCCGGTGAGGCCACAGTTCAGCGCCGAACGCAGCTCCGCGGCCATCTCCTCGTCCACCGGGGTGAGCAGGTCGACGATGCGCTGCTCGACCCGACCAGACTCGGTGATGATGACCATAAGCAACCGTCGCGGACCGAGGGTGACAACTTCGATGTGCCGCACGCTGCTGCTCGACATCGACGGGTACTGCACCACGGCGACCTGCCGGGTGAGCTGCGCGAGCAGCCGCACGGAGCGGCGGACGACGTCGTCCAGGTCGACCGCGCCCTCCAGGAAGCTCTGGATCGCGCGCCGCTCCGCGCGGGACAGCGGCTTGACGCCGGACAGCCGGTCGACGAACAACCGGTAGCCCTTGTCCGTGGGGATACGCCCCGCGCTGGTGTGGGGCTGCGTGATGTAGCCCTCTTCCTCCAGCGCCGACATGTCGTTACGAACCGTGGCCGGCGAGACGCCGAGGCTGTGACGCTCCGCCAGCGCCTTGGAACCCACCGGCTCGTTGCTGAGGACGAAGTCCTCGACGATCGCCCGAAGGACTTCGAGCCGCCGATCCTCCAGCACGCGGTCGCACCCCCTTCAGCAGCGGGACGTGGCCGGGCCACGGTGCGTGCACCGGCGAACACCGGAACTGGCACTCGGCCGCAGTGAGTGCCAAGTGTAGCCGCCAACGCTCGGACAAGCACAGAACATCAGCGACCTCACGAATAGCCGGTGAGGATCCGGTAGCCGGTGAGGATCCGGTAGCCGGTGAGGATCCGGCGACGTCCCCCTGCGAGAACGACCCCGCGGCGCGGCGTGTTCCGGGGCACGCCGGACGCCGCGTCAGTCCGGCAGCAACGCGCGCACGACCGTGTCGGTGAGCAGGCGACCGCGCCGGGTCAGGCGCACTCGGCCGAACTCCAGCCCGCCCGGCTCGACCAGGCCCGATCGGGCCAGCTCCGCGCAGGCGGCCAGCCCCGCCTCGGCCAGCTCGCCGACGGGAAGCCCCTCCGCGAGGCGCACGCCCAGCATCACCCGCTCGACCCGCCGGCTCTCGTCGTCGAGCTCCTCACGGGCAAGCGCCGGGCTGCGGTCAGCACCGAGCCGGGCGGCGTACTCGGCGGGATGGCGGACGTTCCACCACCGCACGCCACCCACGTGGCTGTGCGCGCCGGGACCGAAGCCCCACCAGTTGTCCCCGCGCCAGTAGCCCAGGTTGTGCCGGCAGCGGGCATCCGCGCCGCGCGACCAGTTGCTGACCTCGTAGTTGACCAGACCGGCGGCGCCGAGGATGTCGTCCGCGAGCAGGTACCGGTCGGCCAGCAGGTCGTCGTCGGGTTCCAGCAGCTCCCCGCGCCGGACCCGGCGGGACAGCTTGGTGCCCTCCTCCACCGTCAGGGCGTAGGCGCTGACGTGGTCGGGCCCCAGCTGCACCGCGGCGTGCAGGCTCGCCGCCCAGTCGGCCTCCGACTCGCCGGGCGCCCCGTAGATGAGATCGAGGCTCACGTGGTCGAAGCCGGCCTTGCGCGCCCAGCGCATGACCTCGGACACCCGCCCGGGGGTGTGGCGGCGGTCAAGGGCCGCCAGCACGTGCGGCCGGTCGCTCTGCATGCCGAACGAGATCCGGGTGTATCCGGCGGCGCGCAGCTGCTCGAGCTGGGCCGGGTCGACCGACTCCGGGTTCGCCTCGGTCGTGACCTCCGCGCCGGGAGCCAGCCCGAACTCGGCGTCGAGGGCGCGCAGCAGGCGGGCGAGGTCGCCCGCGGGAAGCAGCGTCGGCGTGCCGCCGCCGACGAAGACGGTGGCGATCGGGCCGGCCGCCGCGCCGAGGACCTCGCGGGCCAGCCGGATCTCCCTGGTCGCCATGTCGACGAAGGTCGTCAGGCCCACCGAGGAGATCAGGGCGCCGCCGAGATCCGCGGCCGTGTAGGTGTTGAAGTCACAGTAGCCGCAGCGCGCCGCGCAGTACGGCACGTGCACGTAGGCCCCGAGGGCACGGTGCGCCAGCTCGGCCAGAGCGGCCGCGGGCAGCGCGCCGTCGTCGGGGGGAGGTGCCCCGTCGGGAGGCTTTTGTGGCATGCCCCCAGTGTGCCCCCAACCGATGGATTTACGGCAACGCAAAGTTTGTCAAGCGCACCAGCGGGCCGAGGCTGGCCACAGCAGGACCACGTGCGGACCAGCAGGTCCACACGACCCCCGGCCGGCCAGGGTAGACATCAGCGATGTTTTGCCGACGTTGTGGGCAGAGGGGAGGAATATGGGCGAGGCGTCGTGGACTGGGCGCTCCGTGTACGAAAAGATCCAGTCATGGACGATGACGTCAGGGCCGTTCTGGAGAACATCTTCGAGCTGCTCCCGCCCCGCACCACCGTGTATCGTTCCAGCGCCGCCGCGTCGGGCGGCGGCCGCTCGCTCATCGAGCCGGTGACCGAACCGATCCCGCTGCCCGCCGCGCCGCTGCCCGCCAGCTGACCCGATCCGACCACCCCGGGGCCCCGCGACCGGGCGCCCCCCACCGCGCCGCCGGCCGCGCTCGACGGCGTCACGCCGGGGACTCCGAGACGGAGCGCGACCCGGGCGGCGCCACCACACCTCGGCACCCCCGGCCGCCCCGGTGCTGGTGCTACTTGGGCTGGCTGGTCTTGGTCGCGTCCGTGGACAGCGCCGCGATGAAGGCCTCCTGCGGAACCTCGACCCGACCGATGGTCTTCATCCGCTTCTTGCCCTCCTTCTGCTTCTCCAGCAGTTTGCGCTTGCGGGTGATGTCACCGCCGTAGCACTTCGCCAGCACGTCCTTGCGGATCGCCCGGATGTTCTCGCGGGCGATGATCCGGCTGCCGATGGCCGCCTGGATCGGCACCTCGAACTGCTGGCGGGGAATCAGCTCGCGCAGCTTCGTCGTCATCGACACGCCATAGGTGTAG
This sequence comes from Frankia sp. RB5, assembly GCF_059816245.1. Taxonomy (NCBI): domain Bacteria; kingdom Bacillati; phylum Actinomycetota; class Actinomycetes; order Frankiales; family Frankiaceae; genus Frankia; species Frankia sp. RB5. The sequence continues at coordinate 165,838 of NZ_JCBATA010000002.1, read as the reverse complement.
GCCTTGTCCTTGTGCACGATCGCGGAGAAGGCGTCGACCGTCTCGCCCTGCAGCAGGATGTCGACCTTGACCAGGTCGGCGAGCTGCTCGCCGGCGGGCTCGTAGTCGAGGCTCGCGTAGCCGCGCGTGCGGGACTTCAGCGCGTCGAAGAAGTCGAAGATGATCTCGCCGAGCGGGAGCGTGTACTTGAGTTCCACCCGGTCGGTGGACAGGTAGTCCATACCGCCCAGCACGCCGCGCCGGCCCTGGCAGAGCTCCATGACCGCGCCGACGAAGTCGGTGGGCAGCAGCAGCATCGCCTGGACGATCGGCTCGTGCACCTCGGCGATCTTGCCCCCCGGCCAGTCGCTGGGGTTGGTGACGGTGACCTCCGAGCCGTCCTCCATCACGACCCGGTAGACGACGTTCGGCGCGGTGGAGATGAGCGTCAGGTTGAACTCGCGCTCCAGGCGCTCCCGGACGATCTCCAGATGCAGCAGGCCGAGGAAGCCGCAGCGGAAGCCGAAGCCGAGCGCGGCGGACGTCTCCGGCTCGTAGGTGAGGGCGGCGTCGTTGAGCTGGAGCTTGTCGAGCGCCTCCCGCAGCGCCGGGTACTCGCTGCCGTCGATCGGGTACAGGCCCGAGTAGACCATGGGCAGCGGGTCACGGTAGCCGCCGAGCATCTCGGTGGCCGGGCGCACGCTGGTGGTGATGGTGTCGCCGACGCGGGCCTGGCGGACGTCCTTCACGCCGGGGATGACGTAGCCGACCTCGCCGACCGACAGCGAGCCGGTCGGGTGCGGGTCCGGCGAGATCACGCCGACCTCGAGGGTCTCGTGGCTCGTGCCGGTGGACATCATCAGACAGCGGTCCCGGGTGGTGAGCGTGCCGTCGACGACCCGGACGTAGGTGATGACACCGCGGTAGATGTCGTAGACGCTGTCGAAGATCATGGCCCGGGCCGGGCCGTCGGGGTTGCCGACCGGCGCGGGCACCTGCCGGACGATCTCGTTGAGGAGCTCCGGGACGCCCTGACCGGTCTTGCCGGACACGCGCAGGACGTCGTTCGGGTCGCAGCCGATGATCGCCGCGATCTCCTCGGCGTACTTCTCCGGCTGCGCCGCCGGAAGGTCGATCTTGTTGAGGACCGGGATGATCGTCAGGTCGTTCTCGATCGCGAGGTAGAGGTTCGCGAGAGTCTGGGCCTCGATCCCCTGCGCGGCGTCGACCAGCAGCACCGCCCCCTCGCAGGCGGCGAGCGAGCGGCTCACCTCATAGCTGAAGTCGACATGCCCGGGCGTGTCGATCAGGTGCAGGATGTAGTCCCTGCCATCCTCCGCCCGCCAGGGCAGCCGCACGTTCTGGGCCTTGATCGTGATGCCGCGCTCGCGCTCGATGTCCATCCGGTCGAGGTACTGGGCGCGCATGTTGCGCGCCTCCACGACGCCGGTCACACCGAGCATCCGGTCGGCGAGGGTCGACTTGCCGTGGTCGATGTGGGCGATGATGCAGAAGTTGCGGATCATCGCCGGGTCGGCGCCGGGCGACAGGTGCGGGGCTGCGGACACGCGGAGAGTTCTCGTTTCGCTCGCGGTGGTCACGGGACCCGCGGTGGTGGCGGACGGGTCCCGGGCCGGGATCTGGGGTCGACCTCACCTTCATCGTGCCAGGAGCCGCGGCGAGGTTGCGGTGGTGCACCGGGCGACACCGGGTTCGATCCCACCGGTGCGCGGTTTGATAACGTGAAGACCTCCAGGTGGGCTGCCGGCCCTGACCTGGCTGCAGGTACGGCACAACAGATCCTGATCTGGCCGCGGGTATGGCATGACCAGTACCGAGCGTCAGGTGCGGATCTGCCCATCCCGACTCGACAACCCAGAGGTTCCTCCGCGTGGCCAACATCAAGTCGCAGATCAAGCGCAACCTCACCAACGAGAAGCGGCGGCTGCGCAACAAGGCGGTCAAGTCCGAGCTCAAGACCCACGTGCGTCGCTTCCACGCGGCCGTGGACGCCAAGGACGTCGAGCAGGCCGGTGAGACCCTGCGGATCGCCAACCGCAAGCTCGACAAGGCGGCGAGCAAGGGCGTCATCCACGCCAACCAGGCCGCCAACCGCAAGTCGGCGCTCGCTCTCGCCCACGCGAAGCTGATCGCCAGCTGACCCTCCGCGGCCGAGCCGGGGTGCGTTCGCGCTCCGGCTTTTCTGCGTGTCCGGAGACGGATTCGTTCCGGTGGATACCGCCCTACCGCGGGGCGCCGTCCGGCCCGGGTGGATCCGCCGCGTCGATGGTTGCTTCCGGGCGCATCATGCGCTTCAGCGCCTCGTGGTAGGCGACCATCGCGGCGACGGTGGCCGGCAGCACCACCACGACCCAGGCGCTGGCCAGATCACCGAGCGCGACGACCACCGTCACCAGCGCGGTGATGCCCATGAGCAGCCCACGCATCCACCCGGCCGGCAGTACCCGCAGCCCGAACCAGCCACCCGGCGGTGGCACGTCGGGCTCGGGCCCCGGCGAGGCCGTCGGCGAGGTCATCCGCGTCCCCCTCGGGACCCACGGTCGCGTGAGAGCGAACGGGCCACGGCGACCTCCCGCAACAGCTTCTCCAGGGCGTAGCCGGCGTCGACGGAAGCGCCCTTGACTCCCGCGTCCGCGGTCGCCGCCGCCCGCAGCGCGATCCCCAGCCCGGCGTCCGACCAGCCCCGAGCCGAGCGTTGCGCCTTCTCGACCTTCCAGTCGGGCATCCCGAGCGAGCGGGCGAGGTCCCACTTGGTGCCGGGCCCGGCCGCGGCGACCCGGGCCAGCTCCCGCAGCCCACCGGCGACGGCGCTGGAGATCAGCACCGCCGCCGTGCCGCCCTCCACCGCCTGGCGCAGCAGCGTCAGGGCCTGCGGCAGGTCGCCGCCGATGATCGCGTCCGCGACGGAGAAGCCACTCGCCTCGGCCCGACCGCGATGGAAACGCGCCACCGCGGCCTCGTCGAGCATGCCGCCCTCGGTGTCGGCCACGAGCTGGTCGCACACGGCGGCGAGCTCGCGCAGATCACCACCGATGGCGTCGAGCAGGGCCCGCACCGCGCCGTCACTGATGCGCCCACCGAGCCGGCGGACCTCGGCGACGACGAAATCGTGCCGGTCCCGCGGCTTGGTGATCTTCGCAGCGGTGACGACCCGCGCTCCCGCGGCCTTCATCGCGTCCGCGAGCTTGCGGTTCTTCACCCCGCCGCTGTGGACCAGCACCAGCACGACGTCGTCCAGCGGGTGGCCGAGGTAGGCCAGCAGGCCGTCCCGCAGCTCCTCGCCGAGATCCTGCGCGCCGCGGACGATCACGACCCGCCCGCCGCCGAACATCGACGTGGTGCCGAGGTCGACAAGGTCCGCGTCGGTGAGCTCACCCGCGCCCCGGTCGACGACCTCCACCTCGGGGTCGCGCCGGCGGGCACCGTCGACCACCTCGCGGACGGCTCGCCCGACAAGCAGGTCCTCGTCACCCGTGACGAGGACGAGCGGGGCGGGTGCGGAGGCGGAGGCGGCCACACCGGTGAGCATGTCACGATCCGTCCCCGGCCCGCCGGCGCACCACCGACACGTCACCCGGGAGCGCCACACCGGGGTCTGCCCGTGGGGATGGGCAGGCTCCTCCGCCCCCCACGGCTGCCCCGGTCCGCGCGGGCATGGCCGGGGCGGTGACGGCGAGCGCTCCGTCGCGGTCGGTGCGGGCGACGGCCATGCCGGCCCGGGCCAGGGTCCGCAGCGTCGGCGGCGCGGGGTGGCCGTAGTCGTTTCCCCGGCCCACGCTGACGAGCGCGAAGCGCGCTCCTGACGCGGCGAGAAAGGCCGGGTCCTGGTTCGCCGAGCCGTGATGGGGCACCTTCAGCACGTCCGCCCGCAGCAGCGTCGCCTCCCCCGGCAGGTCGCGCAGGCTCCGCTGGGCGACGGCCTCGACGTCCCCGGTCAGCAGCACGCGCAGCGCGCCGACCCGCGCCGAGACGACGAGCGAGTCGTTGTTCGGATCACTGTCGGTGCCGTGCAGGACCACGCGGGGTCCAAGTGCCGTCCAGCAGACCGCGCCGGCGGCACCGGCGGTCCCGGCCTCGATGGTCCGCAGGGGCACGCGGGCCTGCTGCGCCCACCGGCGCACCAGCCGCCACTGCCCGGCCGGCTCCCGCAGCTGGCCGACGACCACCTCCCCCACCGGCAGCCGGCCCAGCACCGCGGGCAGGCCGTTCACGTGATCGGCGTGCAGGTGGCTGAGCAGGATCAGGGGCAGCGACCGAATGCCCAGCTCGGTGAGACAGCGGGCGAGGAGGCCGGGATCGGGCCCCGCGTCGACGAGCACGGCGCTGCCCGGCCCGGCGCGCAGTACCAGCGCGTCTCCCTGGCCGACGTCGCAGGCCACGAGACGCCAGTCGGCCGGCGGCCAGGCGGCGAATCGCTCCACCACCGCGCAGCGCGCCAGTAACAGGCCGGCCAGCGCCGCCGCGGCGAGCCGTCGGCCCCGCCGCCGGCGCAGCAGCGCCAGCGCGACGGCCACGGCGACGGCGGCGCCGGCCGCACCTTCGGCGCCACCGGGCCAGCCGAGCGTCGCCCGCGGCAGGGCCGCGCAGCGATGCGCCACCGTCACCAGCCACCAGCAGGGCAGGTCGGCCAGGTGCGCGAGCCAGCGCGCCGGCACCGGCGCCACCACGCCGACGCACAGCACCAGCACACCGAGCACCGTCGCGACCGGCACCGCCGGCGCGGCCAGCACGTTCGCCGGGATGGCGACGACGCTGACCCCACCCCCGATCCAGGCCAGCTGGGGTGTGCAGGCGAGCTGCGCCGCGGCCGCGACGGCGAGGACGTCGGCGATCCGCTCCGGCAGCCGCCGGGCCAGCGCGACCCGCCAGCCCGGTGCCAGCACGATCATTCCGGCCGTCGCCTGGACGGACAGCGCGAACCCGACCGACACCGCGAGCGTCGGCTGGACGAGGACGAGGAGGGTCACGCTGGCGGCGAGGGCGGGCAGCACCGCCCGAGGCCGGCCGGCCGCGTAGGCGGCCAGCCCGATCAGCCCCATCACCCCGGCGCGCAGCACGCTCGGCGAGGGCCGGGCCAGGACGACGAAGGAGATCAACGCGCCACCGCCGAGTGCGGCCCGCATTCGCCGGCCGCGCCGGGCCCAGGCCGCGGCGAACAGCACCGACGCGGTCACGATGGCGGCGTTGCCGCCGGACACGGCCGTCAGGTGGGACATCCCGGCGGCGCGGAAGTCGGCCCGCACGCCCGCGTCGAGCCCGGAGACGTCGCCGTCGACGATGGCCGGCAGCAGGCCGCGCCGCGGCTGCGGAAGCCCGGCCGCCGCCTCGCGCAGCCCCGCCCGCAGCCGGCCGGCGGCCCGCTGGACGGGGCTTGGCCGCCCGCGCGGCTGCGGGTCGCCGCTGACGAGCAGCACCGCGGCGACCCCTGGGTCGGACCGGGGCGCCGCCAGCCGACCGGTCACGGCCAGGTGCTGGCTGGGAAGCAGCTCCTGCCAGGCTGAGCCCCGGCCGATCAGGACGACCGCCGCGCGCACCCGCAGCGTCACTCCCGCGGCGGTGACCCGCTCCAGGCGGGCCGGCGTGACGTAGGTCGCCCGCGCGCGATCTGGCGCGAGCTGCCCCTGGCCGGTGCCCTGGCGGGGGTCGTCGGTCACGACGACCTGCGCGGTGGCCGCCGCTTCGCGACGCACCAGGTCGGCGAACGGGCCGCGGTCCCCAGGGCGGGTCCCGAGGCCGCCAGCGATGACGCCGGCTGCGAGAAAGACGACCACGACCGCCCCGAGCGTGACGAGCCGGGGCGGCTCGTCACCCGGGTTCCGGCCCGAAGGGCGCTGATCGGCCTGCCTGGGGCCGCGCCTGGGGCGAGCCCGGGCGGACCCCCGCCGTCCGGGCACACCTCGCCGATACCAACCGGCCAGCAGGGCCGGCACCGCGATGACCGGCACGGCGGCGAGGGTGAGCAGGATGCCCGGCATCGTCCAGCGCACCGCGACCGCGGCGCCGGCCCAGGCGGCGACCGCCGGCAGCACCAGCCGTGCGTCGACCGGTTCCGGCGGTGGCCCGGGCCGCCTGGCCGGCCCGGAGTCCACGGTTGCCTCCCGGGGGTCGTGGGACACCACGACGGTCAGACCCGCACGAGCGGCAGCAGATCCGCCAGCCGCCGATCACCGACGCCGCTGACCTCTCCGAGCTGTTCGGGAGACCGGAACGGGCCGTGCTCCGCACGCCAGTCCACGATCCGCTGCGCCAACACGGGACCGACCCCGGGCAGGCCGTCGAGCTGTTGCGCGCTCGCGCTGTTGAGGTCGAGGGGACCGCCCGACGCCGCGCCAGCCCCGGACGTCCCGCCAGCCCCGCCGCCAGCGGATCCGTCGCTGCCACCGGCCGGTGGCGGGACCGCGGCGGGCGGCGAGCCGGGCCGCCCGTCGACGAGCACCTGCTCGCCGTCGACGAGGATCCTGGCCAGGGCGATGCCGGTGGTGTCGGTTCCCGGCAGGACCCCCCCGGCCCTGTCGATCGCGTCCACGACCCGGGCACCAGCGGGCAGGCGCACCACCCCGGGACGGGTCACCCGACCCGCCACGTCGACCACGACCTCGCCGCCGGCGCCCGCCGAGGCCGATGACCCGGCGGCACTCCCCGACGGACGTGGAGTGGCGGCGCCCGCGGCCCGGGCGACAGGGCCGTCGGCCGCGCCCGCTGAGGCGACGACGAGCGACGACGTCGAGGCGGGCGCCGCGATGGGGACCGGGCGGTGCTGCCAGGCGAGCCAGGTCGCCATGACGGCGGTGGAGAGGGCCACCAGGGCGAGCACGAGCGTCGCACTGGCCGCCGGCGTCGCCACCACGGCGCGCAGGCTCATCGGCAGCCGTTCGGCCAGGCGCGCACGGATCGAGTACCCGCCGGCGGTGGGGTCGGGAACGTCCACGCGGTGCTCCGCCGCCGGCGGCGCCGGCTCCCCAGGCGTCCGGAAGTCGTCCTCGAACGGGTCGCCGTCGGGCTGTTCTACTCGGTCGTCGCGCGGGTGCCGGTGGTCGAACGGATCCGGACCGGCGGGCGGGAACTCCTCGTCGCTCAGGTCGCCGTCGTCGGCGAAGTAGCCGGCGCGCACGCGGGAGGCCGGCGGCGCGACGGGTGGATCGCCCGGCCGGTGCGCGTCGTCGAGGCCGAGGGCGTGATCGGCCGGGTGGGCGAGCGGCGGATTCGGAACGCCGTCGCGAGCGGGCCGTGGCAGCGGGGGCAGCGGGACGGGCGGCGCGGCATGGTGAAGCGCCGGCGTCGTCGGACCGGGTGGGTGGGCCGGCCCGGGGCGGGCGCAGGGCCACCCGGGTCCGGGGGTGACTGTGACCATGAGCGGACGTTAGGTCGACCATCGCCCACGGCGCGGCCCGCCGCGGGGATCTGTGGATGACGCCCTGTCGTCCACAGGCCACCGCACCATTCTGGCCGGGCCTCGAGCGGGTCACTACGGTCATCGACATCTCACCGTCGCGCTCACGGGCACGGCACCCGAGCCGGCCGGAATATCCGCGGGGAGGAGGCGTTGACCCCCGCTGTAACTTGCACACGCAACCGGTCCGCCCCCGACGACCTGCGCACCGCGTCAGTGCGCCCAGCGCGCGGCGCCCATCCCAGGAGGACACACGATGACGGCTCCCACCCTCGGCCAGCTCGACCTGACCGGCACCTGGACGATCGACCCGGCCCACACCCGCATCGGCTTCGCCGCGCGGCACGCGATGGTCACCACCGTGCGCGGCCAGTTCTCCGGGGTCGAGGGGACGCTCCAGCTGAACGGCGCGGAGCCGACGGCGTCCACGGCCACGGTGACCATCCGGACCGACTCCTTCGACACCGGCGTCGCGGACCGCGACGGCCATGTGAAGTCGGCGGACCTGCTGGACGTCGCCACCTACCCGACGATCACCTTCCTCAGCACGGGCGCCACGGCCGGCAGGGGCGACGACGAGTACGTGCTCACGGGCGACCTCACCATCCGCGGCATCACCCAGTCCGTGGACCTCGCCATCACCTTCGAGGGCAGCTCCAGGGACCCGTTCGGCAACACCCGCGCCGGCTTCACCGGCGCGACGACGATCAACCGCAAGGACTTCGGCCTGACCTTCAACGCCGTTCTGGAGACCGGTGGCGTCCTCGTCAGCGACAAGATCAAAATCGAGCTGGACATCTCGGCGATCAAGGCTTCCTGACGCGATGTCAGGGTCGTCGGCGCTGCGGTAGACCACGAGGGGATGTCGCTGTTCCCCGCTCACGGTGGCGGTAAGGTCCAGACGACCACGACATACAAGCATTGCCGGGAGGTTCGCCGATGCGCGTGAACGTCGATTTCGACCGCTGTGCCAGCAGCGGCACGTGTGTCCGGCTGGCTCCGGACATCTTTGAGATTCGGGATGACGGCTACCTCTATCTCCTCAACGGGGAGCCAGACGACTCGCGGCGGGACGATCTTCAGGAGGCGGTCGATTCCTGCCCAACCGAAGCAATCAGCCTCAGCGAGAGCTGACGACATAGATCGGCGTAGCCGCAACGAAGCCTGGTGCTGTGTCCGGTCGGCGATACCCGAACCGGATACGGCAGCAGACGCTGGGTACAACTCCTCGCGACGCGGGTCGGCGTGTGTCGCCGAACGTGCAGGGGAGGTATCTCGATGGCGACGATCTACCGGCAGCAGCGGGACAGCGCGCCGAGCGCCCTGTGGCCCGCCCTGGTTCTCCTCGGCGTCGCCGTCACGGTGCTCGGTCTGCTCCTGATCACGAACCCCTTCGCTACCGCGGGCGCGCTCGCCGCGCTGGCCGGCGTCGCGCTCGTGCTGTCCGGGATCAGCGAGACGATCGCGGCGGCGCGGGCCGAGAACGTCGCGGGCGCCGCGCTGTTCGGGATCCTGCTCGTGCTGGGTGGGATCGTGATCCTGCTCTGGCCTGGCGCGACGCTGCGAGTGGTGGCGCTGGTCGTCGGTTCGGTACTGATCGTCACCGGCGCGGCCCGGGCGATCCTGATCAGAAGGTCCCGGGCGCCGGGCGGCGGCGGTCGAAACGCCCCCACCGGGTACGCGCTCGCCGCGCTCAGTGTCGTACTGGGAGTTCTCGCGCTCGTCTGGCCGGGGGCGACGATCGTGGTGTTGGCCATCCTGTTCGGCATCCAGCTCATCGTCACCGGCGTCGCCGAGACCGCCCTGGGCCTGGCGCTGCGCCCGCACGGCCGGCACGCCTGACAGGAGGGTGGGGCGCGAACGGGTCCGCCGACCGCCAGGCCCGTCACGAAACCCGGTGGGCATCGCGGGGCCGGGCGGTCGGGTGGGCGTGCCCCTGGCGGCTCAGCCGATGATGCGCTCGCGCCACCGGCGGATCGCCTCATCGGAGGTGCCGTGGCCACGCAGCCAGCCGGCGACACCGCCCGGATGGGCGGACGTGGTGGCGAGCACGGCTTCGGCCGCGACCGGCGAGACCCGGACGAGCTCCTTGTCCACGTCCTGCGAACCGCCGCCGGGCAGCAGGGCGTGCCCACGCAGGCGCCGCAGCACGCCGGGCATGTTCGCCTCGGTCGCGAGGTAGTCGGCGAGGACGTCCGCCTCGAGGACGTCCGCGAGGCGCAGCAGCACGGCGACGGTCACCCCGGTGCGGTCCTTGCCCGCGGCGCAGTGCACGAGGATCGGGCCCGGCGCCGCGGCGGCGACCTCGACGATCTCGGCGATCTGTGGGGCGGCGTGCTGGAGCATCGCCTCGTACAGCGAGCGCAGCCCTCCGGTCATCGCGGCAGAGGTGGCGGAGTGCTGACCGGCGCCCGCGTCCTCGCCGAGCAGGGGGAAGACCCGGACCGTCGAGCCGAGGGCGGCGAGCGGGTGAGCATGGGGGCCGCGCTCGGCCGCCGAGCGCAGATCGATCACGGTGGGCGGCGGCCAGGCCAGGGACGCCGGCGGATGGTCACCCTCCTTGGGCATCTCGCTGCGGTAGAGCACGCCCGCGCGGGTGCGGCGGCCGTCCTGCGTCCGCAGGCCGCCGACGTCACGAAGGTTGACCAGGCCGGCGACGTCCGGTGGCGCGGGCGCCTCCAGCGGCGGCGCGCCGTCGGCGGTGTCGGCGGTGTCGGTGGGATCGATGCGAGACGTCATGTCTGTCTCCTCCGGCCGGGGCCGGCAGCGGCCCCGCGGCCGTGCTGCGCCGCGCGTCGGCCGTGCCTGACCTGCTGACTCGCTGTGCTCGGGGAAGGCTGTGCGGTGGCGGCTGTGCTCGGGGACGGCCGCGGCAGTTCCCGGCCCGCCGGGCGTCCTACACCGGCCCGCCGGCCCCGCGCGCACGCCGTGACCAGCCGGCTGAACACGGGCCCTGACCGTCCGCACCCGCCGTCGAGCACCATACTCGCGGACCGGGCCACCGTCGGTGGCCTATCGCCCGATGCGTCCCGCTCCTCACACCGGCCGCACGAACGCCCGAACACCCGGAGGCGGTCAGGCCCCGGACCGGTCGGCGGGCACCGCGAGGTCGGCGGACGCGAACGACGACAGGTCCACCGCGTCGCCCGGCCGGCGCACGGCGGCGGGCAGCGGGCGGTCCACCGCCTCGAACCCGAGCGCCAGAGCGGCCACGGACGGCGCGCCGATCCGCTCGACCGCCTCGGCGACCACGGGATCGAGCTCGACCGGATCCGTGAGGTGCGGCCCCTTGTTGCGCACGTTGCCCACGTCGGCGCCGACCGGGTGCGCGGCGACGGCGCCCGCGGGCGCCGGGCGCAGCAGCGGTTCCAACGCGGCCGCGTCCCCGGCGGGATCCAGCCACCGGTCCCAGGCGGCGACGGGCAGGATCACCGGGGAGCGGTCGTGCAGGAAGGCCAGCCCGTCGGCCGGGCCGGTGGTGAGGATGGTGAACGTCACCAGCGGCTCGTCCCCCTTGCGCCACACCTCGTAGAGGCCGGCGAAGGCGAAGATCCCACCGGTGGCGGGATGGCCGGCCGGATACACGTAGAACGGCTGCCCGCGCCGCGCGGCGCCGCCGGGGCGGAACCACTCGTAGAAGCCGGAGGCGGGGACGAGGCAGCGCCGCGACGCGTACGCCGCGCGGAACGCCGGCCTGGTGGCGACCGTCTCCGCCCGCGCATTGATCATCCTGGCGCCGATCGACCTGTCCTTCGCCCAGGACGGCACCAGCCCCCAGGTCGCCATCCGCAGCGCCCGGCCCGCCTCGGCCACAACGATCGGCATCGTCGACGTCGGCGCCACGTTGGTGTTCTCGCGCACGGCGCCGCCCGTCTCGTCCCGGGCGGACATGGCGGCGACGAGGTCGTCGGTCTTGAGCTTCTGCGTATAACGACCGCACATGCCGCCCAGTGTCGCAGCCGGGTCCGACAGATCCGGGCCCGCGCGGGTGCCAGGCGTCGGCCGGGCGGGCTCAGCCGAACAGCGCGGCCCCACCGAGGGCGGCGCACCCCAGGCCGGTCAGGCCGAAAAGCCCCACCCAGAAGGTCGGCGGCAGGCCGGTGAGGCGGCCGAGCTGGTCGGGGTCGGAGTCGCGGGCCCGCCGCCGGCGGCGCTGCCGCTGCACCTCGACGACCGGCCGCAGCGCCCCGAACAGCAGGAAACAGGCGATGTAGGCGGCGAAGCCGGCCCGCACCGTCGGCGGCGCGAACCAGGAGATCGACAGGATCACCCCGGTGCTCACCAGCAGTGACGCCACCCCGAAGCCGTTGCGGATCACGACGAGCATCGCCAGCAGCAGCGCCACGCACAGCTGGAGCACCAGGCTGAACCGCCCGATCGCGAGCAGCCCGGTGGCGCCGAGTCCGATCAGTGACGGGGCGGGATAGCCGGCGGCCACCGTGGCGATCACTCCCGGGCCGGTCGGGCGGCCGGAGGACACCGTGACGCCGGAGGTGTCCGAGTGCAGCCGGACGCCGGCGAGGCGCCGACCGCAGGCCACGGCGGCCAGGGCGTGACCGCCCTCGTGCGCGATGGTGATCATGTGGCGGGCGACTGGCCACACCCGGTCGCTGAGCACCGTGAGCGCCGCGAGGACGGCGGCCACCACGAGTACCCACTGCGGCGGGCTCGGCTGCGCCTCGAGGCTGCGCCGCAGTATGTCCATCCGTCCGCCCTTCCGCCGCGTGCGTCGTACCAGGTCCGCAGGGCCGGCCCGGTGCCGCCGTCCGTTTCCACCGGGCATCGGCCGGTCCGGCGGCCGATCGCCGGATTGTCCGGCTGCCCGTCCGGTCATCATCGCTGCTGAACCTGAGTGGACAGCGCGGTGGCACGGGCTCGACGGCGTCGGGTTGGCGACGCCAGCCGGCACACATCCCGCAGGTCCGGCGGTAATGTCGGGTCCAGTCAAGGGGCCGACGGCACGTTGGCGGGGGCAGATCGTCGAGCTGGCGTAGTCGAGACAAGAGGTCAGGACGAGCTGGCGAGCACGAGCACGAGCTGAGCTGGCACGAGCTGAGGAGTGGCCTGCCGTGGCGGAGTACGTCTACCGACCGGTCGTCGCCGTCGCCAAGGGACTGTTCGGCGCACTGCGGCTGCGGATCGACATCCAGGGCGTGGAGAACATCCCGGCCTCCGGGGGCGCCGTCGTTCTGATCAACCACATCTCCTACCTCGACTTCGCCCTCGCCGGGCTGCCGTTCTGGCAGGCCGGCCGTCGCCCGGTGCGCTACATGGCGAAGAAGGCGGTCTTCGACCATCGGGTCGCGGGCCCGCTCATGCGCGGGATGCATCACATTCCGGTGGACCGGCAGGCGGGCGCCGCGTCGCTGCGGGAGGCGCTGACCGCGCTGCGCGCCGGCGAGCTGGTCGGCGTCTTCCCCGAGGCGACGATCAACCCGAGCTACTGCCTTGCCTCGTTCAAGTCGGGGGCCGCCCGGATGGCCACCCACACGAAGGTCCCGGTCATCCCGGTGATCCTGTGGGGCAGCCAGCGGACCCTGACCAAGGGACATCCGTTCCGCCCGCGCGAGGCGGTCGGCACGCCCATCACCATCACAGTGGGCACGCCGGTGCCACCGTCGGAGCTGGCCGACCGGCGGGCCGGGACCGACGTGTTGCACAAGGTGATGGTCGACCTGCTCGACACCGCCCAGCGCGGCTACCCGCGTCCCGCGCCGGGGCAGCCCGACTGGTGGCTGCCGGCGCACCTTGGCGGCTCGGCTCCGCCGCCGCTCGCGGCCGACGCCGACGAGGTCTGACCGCCCCGCCGGCGGTGCGCCTCGCCGAGGCGGAGCGACATCGTCGGTCCGTGATGCGCGCATGGCCGAAGCTGACAGCCCTCCGTCAGTTTCCTTGACGGTTCGCGAGCTTTTCGGCGACTGTTGAGCCCGGATATTCGGGGCCCGGTTCCGCCGGGCCGGGCAGCGGTGGAGAGTGACGGTGCGCGAACGTCACCGCGAGACGGATGACGAGATCTTCATCGATTCCCTACCCAAGGTCGACCTGCATTCCAGGCTCGTTTTCCCGGGCATCAGCCGGGACCGCCCTGCACCTGGGGAAACCGATTCTCGCCAGCCTCGTCCGGACGCGGCCCTGTTCGCCGCACTGGCCCGGCGGACGGCGCGGCGACTCGCCGCCCAGCGGGTGCGATATGCCGAACTCAGCGTGTTTCCGATTGATGGCGGATATTCGGACACCCAGGTCGAGGAGATGTTCGCCGGGCTCGATCAGGGCCGGCGCGCGGCGGAACGGCACGTAGGTGTCGCGCTACGCTGGACGGTCCGGATACCCGCCCCGTCCGGCGCCGGGCGGACGGCGATGGCGCGGCACCGGGCGGCGGCGGAACGCGCCGTGGAGCTCGCGCTGTGCTGTGGCCGGGGTGCGGTCGTCGGTCTGGAGCTCGCCGCGGCGGCGCCGGGCCACCCCACAGGCGGTGCCGGCTACCTGGCCGAGGTGTTCGCGGTGGCGCGGGCGGCGGGGCTGCGCAGCCTCCCCCGCGTCGGGCGGCACGGCGGTCCGGCGGCGGTGTGGGAGGCGGTGACCACGCTGGGCGCGCACCGTGTCGGCCACGGTCTCGGTGCGCTCGCCGACCCGGTGCTCGTCCAGTACCTGCGCGACCAGCACATCGCGATCGAGACCTGCGACGGCGGCGGGGACCGCGACGGCCCGTTGGCCGCGGCACTCGGCCGGGGTCTCGCGGTCTGCCTGGGCTCCGCCGGGGTCGCGGGTGGCACGTCCTCGCCACGCGGGGCGTACCTGCGCGCGATGCGGGTCGCGGCGCTGCGCCGGGAGGAGGTGGTCCAGCTCGTCCGCGCCTCGATCGGCCAGGCGTCGCTGCCGGAGCCGGCCCGGGCGCTGCTGTCCGCCGAACTCGACGCCGCGGCGGCCGCGTGGTGCCCCCGGCTGCCCGCCACCGCACCGCCCGGGATCGCGCCGACGCCGGTTCCCGGCGCGCGGGGCCCGGCCCGTCGGTGCCGGCAGGGCGCGTTTGTCGGCGGACGCCCCGGGTATCGTGCGTCCGGATCATGAAGGAGAAGGACGTCACGCGGAGGTTTCCCCGTGTCCACCGTTGGCTGGATCCTGCTGATGGTCTGCGCCGCGGCCACCATCACCCTTGCCGCCCTCGCCGACCGGCGTGGCGGCGGCCGGCTGGCACTGCGGCGCCGGTTCGGCCCGGAATACGACCGCGCGGTCGCCAGGCATCGCGACCGACGTGCCGCGGAACGCCATCTGACCAGCATCGCCGAAAAGCGTGACGCGCTGACGCTCACACCATTGAGTCAACCGGAAAGGGAGGTGTACGCGGCCCGCTGGGAAACATTGCAGACCCGTTTCGTCGACGATCCGACCGGGGCGACGCACCAGGCCGACATGCTGATCGCCGCCGTGATGCACAGCCGCGGATACCCGCCGACCGACGCCGCCGAGCGGGCCGATCTGCTCGCCGCGGACCATCCCCAGCTCGCGATCAGCTACCGGGAGGCCCACGCGGGCGCCGCGGGCGGCGACGGCCGGCCGCCCGACACCGAGCGCCTGCGCATGGCGTTCGTGCGCTACCGCGATCTGTTCGACCGGCTGTGCGGCGTCGGCATCGGGCCGCGGGACCCCGGCGTCCCCGACGACGCGCGGCGCGCCCACCCGGCCGCCCGCACGATCACCCCGACCACCCCGACCACCCCGACCACGCCGCGACAACGGCGGGCGTGATCTCGGCAGGTCGGGAGTCAGGAGGAGGCAGAGGAGCGGACCGTCGCCGCCCGCCGACAGCGCGCCTCGAGGGCGGCGCGCCGCGCCGGCTGGACGTTGGCCAGGCCCAGGTCGCCGCGGTAGTGGGCGAGGACCCGGTGGTCCATCAGCCGGAACCACAGCGGCGGCAGGTAGGCCGCCAGCAGCAGAGTGGCGTACCCGGCGGGCAGCTGCGGGAACTCCTCGAACGAGCGCAGGGCCTGGTAGCGGCGGGTGGGGTTGGCGTGGTGGTCGCTGTGCCGCTGGAGCTGGTAGAGCGCCAGGTTGCTGATCACGGCGTCACTGTTCCAGCTGTGCCGGGGGGTGACCGCCTCATAGCGCCCGGACGGGGTACGCGCCCGGGCCAGACCGTAGTGCTCGATGTAGTTCACCCCTTCGAGCAGGGTGATCCCGACGATCGCCTGGGCCACCAGGAACACCAGCACCGAGGGCCCGAGCACGGCGGCCAGCGACCCGAACAGGGCGGCGGTCAGCAGCCAGCCGAGCAGCACCTCGTTGCGCGGTGAACACACCCGCCCTCCGCGCAGCCGCAGCCGCTGGCTCTCCAGGTCCCAGGCCGAGCGCAGGCCGCCGAGAACGGTGCGCGGCCAGAACCGCCAGAAGCCCTCCCCGAGCCGGGCGCTCGCCGGGTCCCGCGGCGTCGCCACCCGCACGTGGTGGCCTCGGTTGTGCTCGACGAGGAAGTGGCCGTAGGCGGTCGGCGCGAGCATCAGCCGGGCCAGCCAGCGCTCGAGCGGGCCGCGCTTGTGCCCCAGCTCGTGGGCGGTGGTGATGCCGACGCCGGTCACGGTTCCGACGGTGACCACGGCGCCGAGGCGGCCCAGCGGCGTAAGGTGCCCGCCCGACCAGGCCACCGCGCCCAGGACCAGCCCAACGGCGGCCAGCGGCAGGTAGAGGTACGTACAGCGGCGGTAGTAGCGGTCCTCCTCCAGCGCCGGGCAGATCTCCTCCGGCGGGTTGACCGGGTCCGCCGGCGAGGTCAGGTCGAGCAGCGGGACGAGGACGAACACGAACAGCGGGGTGATCCACCAGTGCACCCCGAGACCGGTGCGGTGCCACAGGCCATAGCCGACGACGGCCAGCAGCGGCACCATGACGGCCGTCAGCCACATGTAGCGTTTACCGTCGCGCCACGCGGCGCAGCCGGGTGCGGTGAGCACGGGGGCGGCCACCGGTACCTCCGATCCGCCGGGCCGACCGGCCGGGCATCGATCGCGGCCGATCCGGCCGCGGCAGGCAGGCGTCGGCATGGGGCATCCGACGGTTCGGCAGAACCGATCCGTCAATCTGCCAGCCGCCCACCGGGCACGACAACAGGATCTCGGCCACAAGACACCCGAAGGAAGCACCGCGCCGTGATGACGCAAGGGGTCCCACCGCCGCCCGCCGGCCGGCGCTCCCGGTCGATGACCGACTCGCCGCCCTGGGTCGGCGCGGTGATGATCGCCACTCTGCTGCTGCCGGCGCTCGTCCTCATCACGTACACGCTGCTGCCGCTGCCCGGCCAGGAGCGGTTCGGCCGCGGCAACTACCTGCTGGCCGGGGCGGTGTTCGCGGCGAACATCCTGCTGCCCCGCCTGCTGCGCAGGGTGCGGCGGCTGCGCCGGGCCCTGCGCCGGCACCGCGCCCGCCGACGGGCGCGCCAGGCGGCCCGCGAGCGGTAGTCCGGGCCGGACCCGGGCCGACGCCAGGCGGACCGTCACAGGTCGACGGGCGACAGGATGGCCCACGAGAGGCGGTGCCGCGACAGGCTGTGCCGGGACAGGCTGTGGCCGACGGCGTGGAGTACGCCACGACGGGGCGGTGCGCCGCTGTGCCAGCTGCCACGATGGCCGGGTGTCCGCCTTGGTCGTCCTCGTGGTCGGCCTGCTCGCCGGGATCGTCGTACGCCGGCGCCGGCACCTTCCGCCGGGCGCCGCGGCGGCCGTGAACAGCTGGCTGCTGGACATCGCCCTGCCCGCCCTCGTTCTGCACGAGCTGCACGACGTGCGTTTCCCGGCCAACCTCGCCCTGGTCGTGGCCGCGCCCTACCTGCTGTTCGCCGTGACGATCGGCCTCTACCTGCTCGCGGCGCGGACGATGCGGCTGCCCCGGACGACCGTGACGGCGCTCATCGCGGCGACGGCGGTGGCGAACACCAGCTTCGTCGGCTTCCCGATGGTCACCGTGTTCTACGGCGCCGACTCCGTGCCGATCGCCGTGCTCGTCGATCAGCTCGGTTCGTTCCTGCTGCTCAACACGGTGGTGCTCGGCACCGTCACGATCGTCGCCGGTGCGTCGCTGCCGCGTGCGGAACTGGCGCGCCGTGTCCTGACCGCCCCGGCGCTACTGGCCCTGCTGGCGGCGCTGGTGTTGCGGCCGGTGAGCTTCCCGGGCTGGCTGGACACGGCGCTGGCCTCGCTGGGCGCGACCCTCACCCCGCTCGCGCTGTTCTCGATCGGCCTGCAGCTCGAGGTGCGGGCGGTGCGGCGGTGGTGGTGGGAGCTCGCCCTCGGCCTCGGCGTGAAGCTGGTCGCCGCCCCGGCGATCGTCGTGGGCCTCTACGCGCTGACCGGCCGGCTCGGTGACCATGCCGTGACGATCGCGCTGTTCGAGACGGCGATGCCGCCGATGGTCGCCGGCGCGCTGATCGCCGCCCGGTACGACCTCGCGCCCCCGCTGCCCAGCCTGCTGGTGGGCGTCGGGGTCCCGCTGTCGTTCGCGACGCTGCCGCTGTGGTCACTGGTCCTCGGCTCGTGACGCGTCCCGCCGGCCGTCGGCCACCGTCGCCCGGACCGCGACCTCGCCCAGGCCGCCAAACCGGCACTGGCCTGGGGCAGGGACGAATCTGGTGAGCCGGGCGAGTCCACGAGCTAGGGTGGAAGACGGACACCGGCGAGGTGTCCGGAACCGTGCTTCGCACCAACCTCGCCCCGCGGGGCCGGCGGTCCGCGGCGGGCACGAGCGGGTCCGTGCCGGCTCGGGCGGTGGCGCGCTCGTCGCCCCTCGCGACACGAGGTTCGCGTCGCGGTTCCGACAGTGCCTGCGTCCCGCGTGTGACCGGGAGCCGGCCACCCACAGGGAGTTGTGCGTTCGGTGAGTGCAGTGCAGACGGCGGACCGTGGCAGCGAGGCGACCGTGGACGCGGCGTCGACGCTCACCCGACTCGGCGTGGTCGGCTGTGGCCTGATGGGCTCGGGCATCGCGGAGGTCGCCGCGAAGGCCGGCCTCGACGTGGCGGTCCGGGAGATCGACGAGGCGGCCGCGGCCGCCGGACGGGCCCGGCTGACGACGTCGCTGGACCGCGGGGTGCGCGGTGGCAAGCTCAGTGAGGCCGACCGGGACGCCGTGCTCGGCCGCCTGTCGTTCACGACCGACCTCGGCGACTTCGCCGACCGCGACGTCGTGATCGAGGCCGTCGCGGAGAACGAGCAGCTCAAGGCCGACATCTTCGGCGCGCTCGACAAGGTCGTCACCCGGCCTGACGCGATCTTCGCGTCCAACACGTCATCGATCCCGATCGCGAAGCTGGGGATGGCGACCTCCCGGCCCGAGCAGGTCGTCGGCATCCACTTCTTCAACCCGGTGCCGGTGCAGAAGCTCGTCGAGATCGTCCCGTCACTGCTGACCTCGCCCGAGACCGCGCAGGCCGCGCAGGACTTCGCCACCGGCCGGCTCGGCAAGGAGGTCATCCGCTCGCAGGACCGCGCCGGCTTCGTCGTCAACTCGCTGCTCGTGCCGTACCTGCTCGCCGCGGTGCGGATGCTGGAGTCGGGCTTCGCGGCGGCGGCGGACATCGACCGCGGCATGGTCCTCGGCTGCGCCCACCCGATGGGCCCGCTGGCACTGTGCGACCTCATCGGCCTCGACACGATCAAGGCGGTGGCCGAGTCGATGTACGAGGAGTTCAAGGAGCCGCTGTACGCGCCGCCGCCGCTGCTCATGAGGATGGTCGACGCCGGCCTGCTCGGCAAGAAGTCCGGCCGCGGTTTCCACTCCTACCCGCGCTGAGGACCAGCCGTCCACCGCACCGGGTGGTTCTCCGGGTAGGACCCTCGGAGAGGTAAGAGAAGTTCCTGACGATCAAGGCGGCCGGCCGTGAATCCGAGTTTCAGCCTCTATCAGCTCGCCGAGGAGCACGCAGCGCTGCGGGAGGCGGTGCGCTCGCTCGCCGAGAAGGAGATCGCGCCGCACGCCGCGGACGTCGACGAGCGGGAGCGCTTCCCGCTCGAGGCGCTCGAGGCGCTACGGCGCACCGGGTTCAGCGCGATCCACATCCCCGAGCAGTTCGGCGGGCAGGGGGCGGACTCGGTCGCGACCTGCATCGTCATCGAGGAGGTCGCGCGGGTCTGCGCGTCGAGCTCGCTGCTGCCGGCGGTGAACAAGCTCGGCAGCATGCCGATCATCCTGGCCGGTTCGGAGGACCTGAAGCGGCTGGTCCTGCCGTCGGTGGCGAGCGGCGAGGCGACCATCTCCTACGCGCTGTCCGAGCGGGAGGCCGGCTCGGACACCGCGTCGATGCGCACCCGGGCGCGCCTCGACGGCGATCACTGGGTGCTCGACGGGACGAAGGCCTGGATCACCAACGCCGGCGAGTCGACCTGGTACACGGTGATGGCGGTGACCGATCCGGACGCCGCCCGCCCGGTCGACGGCATCTCGGCGTTCGTGGTGCACCGCGACGACCCCGGCTTCGAGGTCGGTTCGAAGGAGCGCAAGCTCGGCATCAAGGGCTCCCCCACCCGGGAGATCCACTTCACCGGCTGCGCGATTCCCGCCGACCGGATCATCGGCGAGCCCGGGACGGGCCTGCGCACCGCGCTCGCGACCCTCGACCACACCCGCCCGACGATCGGCGCCCAGGCCGTCGGCATCGCCCAGGGCGCACTCGACGCCGCCCTCGGCTACGTCCGGGAGCGGCGCCAGTTCGGCCGGCCGATCGCCGACAACCAGGGCGTCCAGTTCATGCTCGCCGACATGGGCATGAAGATCGAGGCGGCCCGCCACCTCGTCTACGTCTCCGCCGCCCGCGCCGAGCGCGGCGAGCCGAACCTCGGCTTCGTCTCGGCGGCCGCCAAGTGTTTCGCCTCGGACGTGGCCATGGAGGTCACCACCGACGCGGTCCAGCTCTTCGGCGGCGCCGGCTACACCCGCGACTTCCCCGTCGAGCGCATGATGCGCGACGCGAAGATCACCCAGATCTACGAAGGCACCAACCAGATCCAGCGCATGGTCATGTCCCGCGCCCTGCTCGGGCGGTAGGCCGGGAGGTGGGCCGGGCCTCGGCTGACGGCGGGTAGGTCAGTTGATGCAGGCGGCGAGGGCTGTCGTCGTCGGCACGGCCGTGGGGCTCACGGTCGACGAGCTCACCGAACCGGGCACGGCGGGGTCGGTGGGCGCCGGGGAGATGGCGCTCGCCTGGGGCGGCGAGGCCAGACCCGGCTCGCCCGCGCCGCCGCCGGAGGTGCTCCCCTTGTCCGCCGACGTGTCGGTCGCCATGCTCGGTGGCGTGGTCCCGTCCATTGTGCCGGTGCCGCTCGTCAGCGACGCGGTCGGGCCCGAGGTCGACCCCGCGGTGGCGGACGGGTCGGCGGGGCTGGCGGACGGGGTGACGCCGGGGACGTCGAGCGAGCCGCCGGAGCCGGTCCCGGGTGTGGTGGGAGCGGTCGGCGTCGAGGTGGTGCCGCCCATGATGCGGGCGAAGAAGTCGCGCACGGCGGCCGGATCGTAGTGGAAGTAGAAGGCCGGGTAGCTCACCTGGCTGGTGACGGGGACGGTCGCGAAGGTCACGGCGCCCGCGTCCATGCCGCGCAGGCGGTCGGCGAGGCGGCGCAGGTCGGCGAGATCGGTGCCGCGGTCGAGCACGGTGGAGTGGGTCAGCGCGTCCAGGAACGAGGTGAGCTTCGCGGGGCTGAGCAGCACGTCGTTCGAGGTGACCTTGCGGAACACCGCGGCCAGGAACGCCTGCTGACGGTGGATGCGGGACAGGTCGCCGTCGATGAACCCGTGGCGCTGGCGGACGAAGGCGAGCGCCTGCGCCCCGACCAGGTGGTTCGTGCCGGGGTGGCCGACAAAGCCGGAACTCGGGTCGTTGAGGTTCGTCGCGCGCACCCGCCGGCCGTTGTCGAGCACGAGGGGCTCGACGTACGGGGAGGGGGTGAGGCAGACGTCCACCCCGCCGATCGCGGTCGTCATCCGCTGGAAGCCGCCGAAGTCGACCTCGGCGTAGTGGTCGAGACGAATGCCGGTGAGCTGTTCGAGGGTGGCGACCAGCAGGGCCGGGCCGCCGCTGTTGAACGCGCTGTTCACGCGGTCGTGCCGGGCGCGGTGACGCTTGCCGTCGGCATCGGTGTACGCCGGGATCGGCAGGTAGAGGTCGCGCGGGACCGACACGATCGTGGTGCGGCCGTCCGCGTCCAGGTGGGCGATCATCATCGTGTCGGAGCGGGCGCCGCCGACCTTGGCCGCGTCCGAGCCGGTACGCACGTCGGAGCCGACGAGCAGCCAGTTCTCGGTCCCCGCCGGGACGGCCGGGGGGCGGCGGACGTCGGTGTGCGGCAGACCGATGTCGGCCCGGCTGATGTTGCGGTCGTACACGGTCAGGACGACCCAGCCCGCGACCGAGGTGGCGAGCACGGCGAGGCTCAGCGCGCCGGAGAGCACCAGCATGATCCGGGAACCCGGCCGCCGGCGGTGCCGGGGCTCGCCCGGAGCCACCGGCGCGATGCGGTCCGGACCCGCCGGCTCGGCTGGGCCGGTCGGGGGTGTCGGGTCGGCGAGCGGCGGCAGCGCACCCTGGTCGGAGGTGGCACCGGCCGCGCCGTTCCGGTCGCCTTCCCGCCCGATCTTCAGTGCCATATCAGATGAATGAGACATATCGGCACACCGGACGGACGCCGCGACGCGACACGGGCGGTCCGGCTCGGTTCACCTATCGCCTCTTCCCTGCACTGATCCATCGAATTGACGGGTTAGACCCACCACCATAGGCAGAATTTCCGGAACAGGCAGAGGCCATCAGGCCGTATGTGACGACGACCGCGTCTACCTGGGCAAATCCTGCACCGGCCGGATCCCTGCGGCCACTCTGGCCACTCTGGCCACTCTGGCCACTCGGGTCGCGACGCCCCGCACCCCGTCGACCGCATGCCGCCGGATCGACCCGCGCAATACCGCCAGGCCTGGCGCACACCGGTTACTCCGGACTGAATCACGACATCAGCCCGAATCACGACATCAGCCCGAATGCCGCAACACGCCCGGAACCATCGAACCACGGACGACCCACCATCCCCCGCGTCCCGCTGGCACGACACCGGGACCAAACCTCGGGAACGGGTGGGCCGCGTGGGTGATCAGGCGCGATCCGAACGTGGGATCAGGCGCGGTCCAGCTCGGCGAGGGTACGTCGCAGTCCCTCCGCCAGCGGCGTCGGCTCCCAGCCGAGTTCGGCTTGGGCCCGCCCGGCGTCCGGGACCGCGTTCCAGCGCAGGTAGTGCAACTGCCCGCGGGCGAGCGGCGGCGGCCGCCGGGTCAGCCGGGCGGCCCACTCGCCACCGGCCGCCAGCGCGGTGGCCAGCGGCGACGGGAGGGTGGCGAAGGGGGCCCGGCCCCGGCCGGCGACGTCCACCACCGCGGCGGTCAGCTCCCGCAGGCTGACGTGGGCATCGGAAAGGATGTAGCGCTCACCGGGTTGGCCGAGCCGGGCGGCGGCAAGGTGCCCGCGGGCGAGCCCCTCGGTGAACACCAGCCCGAACCCACCCGGCGGGACGACGGGAAGCAGCCCGCGGACCGCGGGCCGGAACATCCGCCGCTCCATCGCGGTGACGCCGTAGGGCGGGAATCCGTACACGGTCGACGGGTTGACGACGACCACCTCGACCCCGCCCGCCGCGGCGAAAACCGCGCGCTCCGCCTCCTGCTTGGACCGTTCGTAGGGAGTGTGTCGGGCGGTGGTGGCGAGGTCCGTCTCGTCGAACCGGCCGCCGGGCCGCGCCTCGAAGACATCGATGGTGCTGGTGTGCACGAATCGGCGTACTCCGGCCCGGTCCGCCGCCCGGGCGAGACTGGCCGAGCCGGTGACGTTCACGCGGGTGAAGCGGCCGGGGTCGGCCAGCCACTGCTCGGGCACACCCATCGCGTTGACCACGACCTCGATCCCGTCGACGGCTGCGGGCAGCGTGTCCGGCTCGGTGACGTCGCCGACCACCTGCCGCGCCGCCGCGGGCATCCTGCCCGTGGCGCGGGCCGGGTCGCGCACGAGGGCGCGCACCTCATGGCCCTCCGCGAGTGCCGCCCGGACGACGGCCGCGCCGACCTTGCCGGTTGCCCCGGTCACCAGGATCCTCACCGGCGGCAGCCTACGGCCTCCCGCTCGCCGCGCCCGCGGGCTCGCCAGGCCGCACCACCCCGCGCGCGGAAGAATTCCGCGGCGAACCTGTGCGCCACGGCGGTGATTGCGCGCGCCACGTACGGGAGACGTCAACCGGTAAAATGGGTCGCAGACTCGGGCGGCGTCAGGCCGACACACGGCGGCGTCCGTCATCCGGTGGTCCCGGCCCGGCGGAATGCCGGTGGCGCCCGCCGCGCTTCCCTTCAGATGACGGGAGCGGCCGGTGGTGTGAGGAGGACCTCGATCGTGCTTGATCCGCGAGAGCTTTTCAGTCTCACCGAGGACGCGTCGGGCGACCCGGTCGACCAGCATCGCCCGATCATGCTGGAGGCGCTGACCGGGGTCGTCGACGCCGGTAACGCGGTCAGTCTCGCCGGCGAGCATCTGCTGACGGCGCTCGACCACCGCATCGTCGCGACCTTCGACATCGACCAGCTGCTGGACTACCGGTCGCGACGTCCCACCATGATCTTCTCCGAGGATCACTGGGAGAGCTACGCCGATCCGGTGCTGGCCATCTACCAGCTGCACGACGAGTCGGACGTGCCGTTCCTGCTGCTCACCGGCCCCGAGCCCGATCTGCAGTGGAAGCGTTTCACCGCCGCGGTCCGCGACCTGATGGGCCAGCTCGGTGTGCGTCTGAGCGTCGGGCTGAACGCCGTCCCGATGGCGGTGCCCCACACCCGGCCGGCGACGGTCACCGCCCATGCCACCCGCAAGGAGCTCATCGCCGGCTACGAGCCCTGGCTGCGCCGCCTGCAGGTCCCCGGCAGCGCCGGCCACCTGCTGGAGTACGAGCTCGGACGTGACGGGCAGGACGCGATGGGCTTCGCCGTCCACGTCCCGCACTACCTGTCGCAGACGACCTACCCCGCGGCCACCGAGGTGCTGCTCACGTCGGTGTCGAAGGCGACTGGGCTCATGCTGCCGCTCGACGGCCTGCGCTCGGCGGCGGAGGCGGTCCACGACGAGGTCAACAACCAGATCGCCCAGGGAGGCGAGGCCGCGGCACTCGTCCACGCGCTGGAGGAGCAGTACGACGCCTACCAGCGCGGGCGGCGCGGCCCCAGCCTGCCGACGGTGGACGGCGAGGAGAAGCTGCCGACCGCCGACGAGCTCGGCGAGGCGCTCGAGCGATTCCTCGCCGAGCAGTCCGAGCCTGGCGGCCCGAACCCGCTGGCCTGATTCACCGGCTACGGCCGGCCTTTATCACGTTCCGCCGAACTGCGCACGCGCATTGCCATTAGATGCGCGTGCGCGGTTTCCGGAAGTTGCCATTTCAGCCTATTCAGATCAGGAGTAGCATTCCGGTTCGCCTGCCCGGAAGTCGTCCGGAACGACAGCGCGCCGTCGCCCCGGTGACACACCGACGGAGAGAACCGGATAATGACCTCATCTGAGATTCCCGCGTGAGCGCCCCCGCCCGCGAATCGGGAAACGCCAGCACAACCGCGCCCACAATGGAAGTCGATCGGCCGGAACCTGACAGTCCACAACCGGTCAGCACGCCACCCGACACTTTGTCGGTGGAGGGTGCATTGCCGGTCGAGGACGCATTGCCGCCAGCGCGCGATGCACTGTCGGGGGATGACGCACCGCCTGCGGACGACGCACCGCCTGCGGACGTGGCGCCGCCGGAGGACGTGGCGGCAGCCGCGGGCGAGGCCGTGGCGGAAGACCAGGCCGTAGCGGCGGACGTGACCTCGGCGGTGGATGCGGCGCCGGCGGTGGACGATGTGACGCCGGCGGATGGCGAGAAGTCCGTCGCGAAGACGCGCGTCTCCTCCACCGGGACCGCCACTCCGCGGTCGGCCCGCCCGCGCACCGCCAAGGACCGGACGAAGCGCGGCAGGACAACCGGGGGGACCGGAAAGGCGACCGAGAGGACCGGCGGCGCGACCGCGACGCTCTCGGTTCCCGCGCCACGGACGGCCACCCCCGACGTCGGCATCGCTTCGTCCCCGAGCGCCGCCGGCGGGGGGTCAGCCCCCGCCAGCACCGGTGTTCGCGGTGACGCCGGCTCGCACGACACCCAGGCTCCGACCGGTCCCGCGGTCGTCGACAGCGATCCTGTCGCCGACCAGAAGACGGCACCTGAGCAGCACAGCGACCCCGACGAGGCGGAGCGGACCCACCCGGCCGAGCCAGCCCAGGCGGAGGAGCGGGCCCACCCGGCCGAGCCAGCCCAGACGGAGGAGCGGGCCCACCCGGCCGAGCCAGCCCAGACGGAGGAGCGGGCCCCCGCGACCGCGCCAGCCCAGACGGAGGAGCGGGACGAGCAGGCCGAGGCGACCGCCGATGGCGAGCCCGGCCAGGCGGCACGCCCGGCGCCGCGGCGGCGGGGAGGCCATCTGCGCAAGCCGATGCGTACCGTCCTGCTGACCATGCACGTGATCGTCAGCGTGGGGTGGAACGGTGTCGCCTTCGCCCAGCTGGTCCTCGCGTCCACGGCGGCGGCCGACGACGGCCTGCGGCACTCGGCCTACGAACTCATGCATGTCGTGGACCGCACCCTGGACATTCCGCTGGCGCTGCTGACGCTGATCACCGGCATCGTGATGTCCCTGAAGACCCGCTGGGGCCTGCTGCGCTATTGGTGGGTCGTCGCGAAGCTCTCCATCACGGTCTTCGCGGTCATCAGCGGCGGTGCGGTCATCCGAACCCTCATCGTCGCCGCCGGGCACGCCACCGCGGGCGGGCAGACCACGTATCCCGCTCAGGCCGTCGCGCTCATCCTGTGCGCGAGCGTCATGAACGTCCTGTTCATCACGGCGACGGTGCTGTCGACGGCGAAACCCTGGGGGCGGACTCCGCGGGGACGGCGGGACCCGGCACTGGCGATGGCACCGGCCGGCTGACGGCCCTGCGCGCCGCTGCGGCCCCCGCCGTCGACACGCGGGGGCCGCAGCGCGCCGCAACGGGCGTGGAGGGCTCTCAGCGGCGGCCGGGCACCCGGCCGATGTCGGCGTCCGACAGGGCACGGACCGCGAGGTCGTCGACGATCCGCTCGACGATCGCTCCCACCGGCAGGCGTTCGACCTCGGCGAGCAGGCGGGTGGCTTCGGCGTCCGCGTCGCGCGCGTCCCAGCCCTGGGCGTCGAGGCTGTTGCGGAACGCCTCGCGGTATTCCGCCTCCGTGATTCCCGGCAGGTCACGCACCATCGCCGTGGTGGTGCCGTAGAAGGAGCCAAGGCCGACGAAGACCCGGCCGCATTCACAACGGCCATGCGGCCGGTCCAGGTGCATGTCACAGAACGCGCGCAGGGTGACGAGCTCGCCTTCCACCGCCCAGTGGAAATCGTCCACACGCAGGCCCTGCGCGTACGCGGTGGCCGTGAGAAGTTTCATGACCTTCAAGCTCCTCGTGGTCGCCCGACCGCTTCCGGGTGGGAAGCGGCTGCCCTCCGGATCTACGAAAAGACAACCATCCCCCACCGACAAAGTCTCGACTTGACCGTGATCGGGTACTCTCGACCCACGTCACGGCCCGGTTGGGCACCCGTCCACGGACGGGTTCGGCGGGCGGAGGCGCTGGGAGGACGGTAGCTCGTGGCCGCAGACGCCGCAGCATCCCCCGGCCCTCTCCCCATCACCGACGGTGCTCCCCCGCCGCCTGCCGTCGCCACCGCCGGCACGCCCGCCGCCGCTCCCGGCAGTGCCGACCCTCCCGGCCACCGGACCGAGAGCGCCGCGCTCGCCGCGACGGCCGAGCGGGCGCGGCCGGCCCGGCTGGCGGCGGGTGGCGCGACCTGGCGGGGGCTCCTGTTCCTGCTGCTGAACCTTCCCCTCGGGCTGGTCGGCTTCGTCTTCGTGACGACGATGCTCGCGCTCGGCGTGGGCCTGGCCGTCACGGTGATCGGGCTGCCGGTGCTGGCCGTCGGCCTGTGGGTGTGCCGCGGTTTCGGCGCCGTCGAACGGGCCCGGGCGCGGTGGCTGCTCGGCCTGCGGATTCCCGCGCCGTCGCGCCCGCCGCGCCGGCGTGTCGACGGGCTCGGCGCCACCTTCGCGGCGCTGGGCGACCCGGTGGCCTGGCGCCACGCGCTCTACCTGTTCATCCGGCTGCCGTGGAGCATCATCAGCTTCGTGGCCGCGCTTGTGCTGGTCACGGTCGGGTGGGTGGTACTCCCCTGGGCCACCCGGGCGCTGGTGGCGGTGGATCGAGCGATGATCCGCGGTCTACTCTCCCCCTCCGAGTCGGTCGAACGGCGGATCCGGGAGCTGGAGGGGGACCGCGGGACCCTCGTCGACTCGGCCGCGGCCGACCTGCGCCGCATCGAGCGCGACCTGCACGACGGCGCCCAGGCCCGCCTCGTCACTCTGGCGATGGGGCTGGGAATGGCGAAGGAGAAGCTCGCCGACGATCCGCACGCCGCGGCGCAGATGGTGGCCGAGGCACACGGGGAGGCGAAGCTGGCGCTCCAGGAGCTGCGCGATCTCGCCCGCGGTATCAACCCGGCGATCCTGACCGACCGCGGCCTGCCCGCGGCACTGGTCTCCCTGGCCGCCCGTTGCACCGTGCCGACCCGCGCCGCCGTCACGCTGGACAGCCGCCCGGCCGCGGCGGTGGAGACCATGCTCTACTTCGCCGCGTCGGAGCTGCTGACCAACATCAGCAAGCACAGCCGGGCCGAGGCCGCCACCGTGGAGCTACGCCGGGTGGACGGTGGGGCCACCCTCGTCCTGGAGGTCGGCGACAACGGGGTGGGCGGGGTGGATCCCCGCGGCGGCTCGGGTATCGCCGGGCTGACCGAACGCGTGGACGCGGTCGACGGCACGCTCGTCGTGGACAGCCCGCCCGGCGGTCCGACCCTGGTCAGCGTCACGGTGCCCTGGCGTGAGTCCACGGAGCTCGTGGAACCCGCGCGACGCTGAGATCACCCGGACCGGGCGGCATGCGAACCCGGCTCGGCGGACGGCGCCGCCTCCTGACCAGGCAGAGACACGGAAGGTTCCGCCACGGCGGACGCCACGTCATCCGGCGTGGCGTCCACGGGCTTCCCGGTCTCGGCGGCCTGCGGACCATCGTCGAGCACCACCCGACCGGGCAGGAGAAGCGCGCAGGGGAGGGCGACGACGGTGGCGCCGAGCGTCCACCAGAAGGACACCGCGAAGGCGTGGGCCTGCGTCGCCGGGTTGGGTGACCCCGCGCCGCGCAGCTCATGCGCGAGGACCACCGCCAGCACGGCCGTGCCCAGGGAGCCGCCGATCTGCTGGAAGATCCGCACCGCGGAGGTCGCCCGCGGGATCTGCGCCGACGCGAGACCCGTGTAGGCGGCCGACATGACCGGAATGGTCGCCGCCGCGAGCCCCATGCCCCGGACGACCAGGGACGCACCGAGCAGCAGCTCACTGGTGTCGGTACCGATCTGGGTGTACGCCACCGAGCCCAGGATCGCGAGGGAGAGGCCGATGAGGACCAGCAGCCGAGGGCTGGTCCGGTCGACCACCCGGCCGAGCAGGATCATCGCGATCATCATGCCCAGGCCCTGCGGGGCGAGCAGCAGCCCGGCATCGGTCGCCCCGCGGCCCCGCACCTGCTGCTCATAGAGGGGAAGCAGGAACATCGCGCCATACAGCGAGATGCCGAACAGGAACATCAGCCCGGCGGACCCGCTGAACGGCGCCGAGCGGAACAGGCGCAGGTCGATGAGCGGGACACCCCGCATCCGCAGGGCGTGGACCGCGAAGGCGACCAGCAGCAGCACCCCGACGACCAGCGGCACGAGGCCCCGCGGATCCGCGAAGTCGCCCCGCCGGCCCGCCTCCGAGAAGCCGTAGACCACCGCAGCGAGCCCGGGCGACAGCAGCGCGAAGCCGAGGCCGTCGAAGGCCTGGTGGCCGGCACCGGGCAGCGGCGGCATCCACCGCCAGGCCAGCGCGAAGGCGATGACACAGACCGGCACGTTGATCAGGAAGATCCACCGCCAGCTCAGCGAGTCGACGAGGACGCCGCCGACCACCGGCCCGAGCACCGGCGTGAGCAGCGCCGGCACGGCCACGGTCGCCATCAGCCGGCCCAGCCGTCGCGGGCCTGCGGCCTGCGCGAGGATCGTCTGCATCAGGGGCAGCAGCAGGCCGCCGCCCAGGCCCTGGACGATCCGGAACGCGATCAGGCTGCCCGCCGACCAGGCCGCCCCGCACAGCGCGGATCCGGCCAGGAACAGTGCCAGCGCGATCAGCCACATCCGCCGGCCGCCGAAGCGGTCCACCAGCCAGCCGGTCAGGGGGATGACCACGGCGAGGGCCAGCAGGTACGCCGTGCTGACCCACTGGATCGTCGCGACACCGGCGTGGAACGAGCGGCCGAGCGTCTCCAGCGCGACGGACACGATCGTGGCATCGAGCTGCACCACGACCGTGCCGGCCAGGACGATCAGCGCCAGCCGGATGAGCGCGGGATCGAGGCGCTCGGGATCGCCACCCGCCCCCGCGTCCTCGGCCGCGCTCGATGCCTGCGATGCCATGACCACCTCCGCGATCGTTCGCGCCGGTCGACAGCCGGGAGCCGAAGCCAGGCGAAGCCGGACACACGAAACGTGCACGCAGAACGATACACCGTCTCGCTTACCGATACGTCGACTCGGTTTCGATAGCGTGTCTCGGTCTCCGACTCCCGCGTAACCTCGAGGCATGGGCGACCAGACCGGCGGTAGCGGCGGCCCGGCCCTCGAGCCGGCGGCCGATCCGGCGCTGGACATGGACGTCGTGGCGAGTGCCGTCGATCTGGTGTGGACCAAGCCCACCGCGCGGCGCCGGCCCGCGCTCACCCGCGAGGCGATCGTCGAGGCCGCGATCGCGATCGCCGACGCCGAGGGGATCGAGGCCGTCTCGATCCGCCGGGTCGCCGCCGCCCTCGACGCCCGGCCGATGACGCTCTACTCCCACATCGCCCGCAAGGATGGCCTGCTCGCGCTCATGGCCGACCACATCGCGGCCGAGGTGCTCGTGCCCGAGCCGCTGCCCGCGCGGTGGCGCGACGCGCTGCGTGCGATCGCCCACCGCACCCGGGACAGCAGCCTGCGACATCCGTGGATGCTGCGCATCCACGCCGGACATCCCCTGCTCGGACCGAACGCGCTGCGCCACGCCGAGCAGTCGGCGGCCGCCGTCGCCGAGCTCCCGCTCCCCCCGCGGCGCCGGGTCGCCCTGCTGCGCGCGATCGACACGTACACCCTCGGCCACGTCGCCACCGAGCTGCACGAACGCCAGGCCCGCGACGCGTACGAGCCCGGCGTGCTCCAGTCCTACCTGGCCGACGTGCTCGGCAGCGGCGACCACCCGCACCTGGCCCAGCTGCCCATGTCGATCGTCGTGGCCTCCGAGACGGACGCGCGGGAGCGCTTCGAGGAGGGCCTCGAGTGGCTGCTCGACGGCATCGCGGCGAGCGTCGACGCGGCGCTCGAGGATCCGGCGGGCGCGGACGCGGCGGGCGCGGACGCGAGTGCGCGGAAGGGACAGCAGCCGGACGGCGTCCGCGTCAGACGCTGCCAAGCACCCGAGTGACGCGGATCTCCAGCACGACCCGGGCCGGGTTGACCCGCGGCTGGCGGTAGCGCAGCGCGTAGCGGCGCTCGGCCTCGGCCACGCTGGCAGGATCGTCGCGCACGACGGCCAGGCCCTCCAGCGTCGACCAGCGGCGCCCGTCGATCTGGCACAGGGCGACGGGGGTGCCCGTCGCGGGGCCCGCGGCGATGATGCGCGCCTTGCGGGACCCACCGCCGGTGATCACCCGGGCGAGGCCGGTGTCGGCGTCGAGCGTGGCGCCGACCGCGACGACGTGCACGCTCCCGTCCGGGCGCACGGTGGTCAGGCTGCACAGGTGCCGTTCCCGCCAGAACTCGGCGAACTCCGGGCCGCGGGACAGCGGAGGCGGCGACGGGCGGGCGGGGCTCGGCACGGGACCAGCCTCCCACGCCCGCGCCACCGACGGACGGACGGACGGGCGGACGGACGGGCGGGCGGACGGGCGGCGTCACCCGTCCCCACGCCCCCTGTCACCATGGGCACCCAAATTGGGACCTTTACCCGCCCGACACGGCATCGTCATGGACAGGAAATGACCAGTGACGACGCTCCGAGTCGCGATGCGGGCGCGGCGCCCGCGGCGGGGGACGGGAGCGACATGCCGTTCGACTTCAGGACGATCAACAGCGGCGACACGGCGTGGGTGCTGTCCAGCGCCGCCCTCGTCCTGCTCATGACGCCCGGCCTCGCCTTCTTCTACGGCGGGATGGTCCGCGTCGAGAACGTCCTCAGCATGATCATGCAGAACTTCTTCTGCATTGGCATCGTCAGCGTGCTCTGGGTGCTGGTGACGTACAGCCTGGCATTCGGTGGGGCGAACGGCCTGATCGGCGGGTTCGACCAGGTCGGCCTCGCGCACCTGGACCGCCAGGTCGCCGGCTACACCGGGCCCGCGGCCCAGACGATCCCGCCGGTGGTGTTCGTCTGCTTCCAGCTGATGTTCGCCGTCATCACGCCCGCGCTCATCACGGGCGCGAGCGCGGACCGGTTCCGGTTCAGCGCCTTCGTGATGTTCATCTCGCTGTGGTCGGTGCTGGTCTACGGCCCGGTCGCGCACTGGGTCTTCTCCCCCACCGGCTGGCTGTACAAGCACGGCGCCGAGGACTTCGCCGGCGGGACGGTCGTGCACGCCAACGCCGGGGCGGCGGCGATCGCGATCTCGATCGTGCTGGGTCGCCGCCGTGGTTGGCCGACGGGCGACTTCCGCCCGCACAACGTGCCCTTCGTACTGCTCGGCGCCGGGCTGCTGTGGTTCGGCTGGTTCGGCTTCAACGCCGGCTCCGCCCTGAGCGCCGGCCGGCTCGCCGGCAACGCGTTCATCAACACCAACACCGCGGCGGCCTGCGCCCTGCTGGGCTGGATCATCGTGGAACGCATCCGGGACGGGATGGCCTCCACCCTCGGCGCGGCCTCCGGTGCGGTGGCCGGGCTGGTCGCCATCACGCCGGCCGCGGGGTACGTGACGCCGATGGGCTCGATCGTCATCGGCTTCCTCGCCGGCGGGGCCTGCGCGCTGGCGACCGCCATCAAAGGCAAGGTCGGCATCGACGACGCCCTGGACGTCGGCGCCGTGCACCTTGTCGGCGGCGCGCTGGGCGCCCTGCTCATCGGCCTGCTGGGCTGCAGCGACGTCGGTGGGCGCGACGGCCTGTTCTACGGCGGCGACGCCGGCCTGCTGCGGGAACAGGCGGTCGCCGTGGTCGCGGTCGTGGCGTACTCGTTCGTCGCGTCGCTGCTCATCGCCGGGGCAGTCCGGCTGGTGCACCGGCTGCGGGTCACGCCGGACGAGGAGGTCGAGGGGCTCGACACCACCCAGCACGGCGAGGTCGCCTACCGGCTCTGGTGACGCGGCGCCACTGCCCCGCGATCCCGCCGCGCGTCTCCTGGTCCCGCGGGACCCGGGTCAGGAGTCAGGCCGGCCCCGGTGCGACGCCGACCCGACGATGGGTGAGCACGGGGAACGCCTCGCGCACCGCGGCCACCCGGGCCGGGTCGAGCTCGGAACACAGCCGCCCCTCGCGCGCGTCGCACTCGGCCACCACCTCGCCCCACGGGTCGACGACGACGCTCGCACCGGCGAGCTCGCGGCCCGCGTGCCGGCCGGCCGCGTTGCAGGCGACGAGGTACACCTGGTTCTCGATGGCACGGGCCCGGGTGAGCACCCGCCAGTGCGCCAACCGGTCCGCCGGCCACGCGGAGACGACCACGACAAGCTCGGCCCCGGCGTCGGCGTAGAGCCGGAACAGTTCGGGGAAGCGCAGGTCGTAGCAGGTCGCCAGCGCGACCCGACCGAGTGCGCTGCCCACCGTCGGCGCGTACGGCACCGCGGCCCGCCCCGGCACGCCCGGCGCTGACGTGCTCCCCCCCAGCTCGGCCGAGGCCGACGTGCTGCCTCCCGGGGCTGCCGGGGCTGCCGGGGCTGACGTGCCCGGCGTCAGCAGTCTGGCCTCGTCCGACTCGTGGCCGAACAGGTGGATCTTGCGGTAGGTCAGCAGGATCTCGCCGGCCGGGTCGACGAGCACCGAGGTGTTGAACAGGCGGCCATCCTCGGCCCGCTCGACGAGGCTGCCCGTGACCAGGTGGAACCGGCCGTCCCGGGCGGCCGCCCGCAGGGCGCTGACCAGCGGGCCGGTCAGCGGCTCGGCCTGCGCGGCGTAGTCGTCGAAGTGGAAGTACCCGGTCGCCCACAGCTCGGGCAGCACGACCAGGTCGGCCTCGACGGCACGCAGCTCGGCGAGGACCCGCCGCACCCTGTCCGCGGCCGGCTCGCCGTCCGGGCAGGCCAGCTGCAGGCACACCGTCCGGATCGGTCCCACACCGACCGCGGCCCGCTCGACACCCGTCGGCGCCGTCATGATCGCCGCCCTTCTCCCACCGATCGCCAACTGACAACCGCCAACCGAGAACCCGCCCGTCAGCCGACGCCGAGCATCGCCTTCCACTGCTGGGCGCTCGCCGGCCGGAAGACGTGGTTCATCCGCTTGACGACGGACAGGTCCTCGGACGCCTTCGGCGAGTACTGGTGCCCGGGGAACACCACGGTCGCGTCCGGCAGGCCGGCCAGGCGACGCAGGCTGTCGTACATCAGGCCCGCGTCCCCGCCGGGCAGGTCCATCCGACCGCAGCCCTCCAGGAACAGCGTGTCGCCGGCGACGAGGCGGCCGTCGATGAGGAAGCACTGGCTGCCGGGGGTGTGGCCGGGGGTGTGCAGCAGCTGGATCGGGATCTGCCCGACCATCACCACATCGCCGTCGTCATGCTCGACGAGGTCGGAGGCGGAGACCTCGGTCGCGCGGCGCACCCACTCGGCCTCGTCCCGGTTGACGTGGACGGGCAGGCTCTCCCGCGCGAGGAGCTGGCGGACGCCCTCGATCTCCAGGCCGAACGCGGACCCGCCCACGTGGTCGGCGTGGTAGTGGGTGACGAGTGCGCCGGTGAGCCGCATGCCGTCGGCGGCGGCCAGATCGATCAGGTCATCGACCTTGTAGGCCGGGTCGACGACCACCGCCTCGCCGGTCTCCCGATCCCCCACGAGGTAGACGAAGTTCACCATCTGGGTACCAACCGGATCACCGACGGCGAAGTCGCGGCCAGACAGCAGCTGGCGGAAGTACAGACGATCGGTCATCCGTTCAGCGTACGAAGGTCGGGCCCGAGAGGTGGGACGCCAAGGGCGGGAGGCTACATTCGGCGACATGACGGGTGACGAGCCCGCGTCGCGGGAACCCCCCGCGGACCGCCCGCGACTGCCCGGTTCCCGGATCACCCCGCGCCAGGTGGCGCACTGGCGGCGCTCGGGACTGGTCCGCGATGCCGGGCGTGACCTGACGGAACTGCGGGTGATCGTGGCCCTGCGCCGCGCCGGGATGAGCCTGGGCCGCATCCGCGCCGCCTTCGAGCACGTGGCCGCCGCCGAGGCCCACGCCGTGTACGCGGGTGAGCTCTACGTGCGTCATCCCGACGGCAGCTGGGAGGGCGACCGCCGACCCGGTCAGCATCCTCGGCTTCGAACTCGGCGCGGACGACTACCTGACGAAGCCGTTCTCCCCGCGGGAGCTCGTCGTCCGCCTGCGCGCGGTGCTGCGGCGCACGGCGGGGACCGCGGCATCGGGCGTGCTGCGGGCCGGCGGCCTCACGGTCGACGTGGCGCGCCGGCGGGTCAGCGCGCACGACCGCCCGGTGGCCCTGACGCTCGCCTCATCGCGACCGCGCGGCAGGTCGGACGACCAGGACAGCATCGCCACCGACCCGCGCACCTTCGTCCGCTCGACGGGAGCTTCGACCTCGCCCGCGTGCTGGAGGAGTTCACCGACTGGTGGATCCAGAACGGCGTACAGCTCACCAGCACCGGCCACTACTCGGAGGCCGCCGCGCAGCTCATCCTGCAGGGCTACCCGCAGCGGCGGTCAACGGGACCGGCATGGTAGTCAAGCGGACCCTCACTGACCCGCCGGCCCTGCCGCCAGCGTCGGCCGCGTCGTCGACGGTGCCGGCGCGCGATGCGCGGTGAAGAAGTCGAGGATCGCGCCGGTGGCGTCGAAGGTCCTGCCAGCGGCGGAGGTGTGCGGATCGCGGCGCGCCTCCGGGCTCGACGGCCAGAAGTGGGTGCCGCCGACCACGGTGTCGAACAGGACCTCCGAGCCGGCGGCGCAGCCGGTGAAGCGCAGCGCGACGACGCCGGCGGCGGGCTGCGTGCTCGCCGGCAGCGGGTCGCAGCCGTACCGGCCGGCATAGCCGCGCATGACGACCGGCGCCGCGGGGACCGGCACGGTGGCACCGACGACCAGGCCACCGTCGTAGGGCACCGAGGGATCTGCCGTGCCGTGCACCGCCATCGTCGCCGGGGCGCGTCCCGCCGGGCAGCGGGCCTCCGACGTCGAGGAGACCATCGCCACGGCGGCGAAGCGGCCGGAATGGCAGACCAGCGCCGCGGCGAACTCCGCGCCGTTGGAGTGGCCGGTGGCGTAGACCCGCCGGGCGTCCAGGCAGAAGCGGCCGCCGAGATCGGTCAGCAGCGCGTCGACGAAACCCAGGTCATCGGCTTTGACCGGATCCCCCGGCGTGTTCCACCGCGTCGGCACTCCGAGTGCGTCCGGGGTCACGACGAGAAATCCCCGGGCGGGGCCGACCGCGCCCATTCTCGACCGTTGTTCCTCCAGCACGCCGTCCGCCTTGAAACCGTGGAAGTCAAAGAGCAGTGGATAGGCGCGGCGGCCGTCATAATGCGTGGGAATCGACAACCGGTAGTGACGTGACGTCCCATGGTAGGCGAACGTGTGGACCCCGGCCGTCAGTGGAATCCGCGCTGGGCCCGGGCCACAGGAGCCGTCCGGGGACAGTCCGGGTGAACCCGCCGCGGTCGATCCCCCAGATGCTCTGGCGGCCGTTCCACCAGCGGCTCCGGTCCGCCCGTGTACCACGAGCAGAACCAGTAGGGTTGTCACGACCACGACAGCGACAATGGCCGCCCTCCACTCTGGGGAGACCCGTTTCCCGTACACCGGTCCATCGTACGAACGGGAATGGCCGGAATGAATATTCGGCCACGGACGAGTACCCGACACCCGGCTTTCGTTCGGCGGGGGTCCGGCCTGGCCCCGGGTGCCTCGGTGCCGGCCCCCGGCCGAGTGAGCCGACGGCCGCCGGCCACTCGTGGTCCGCTTCATGGCGACCTCCGCCGGTTCGAGGTGGTTTCCCGCTCGTGCCTGCTCCCCGCCCCTGCGGACCATAGACTCGCTGAATGTGGCGGTGTGCGGGCGGGCCGCCCGGCGCGCCGGTCCGCCCCCGGGGGTAGGGACGGCGCCGCCGGCAGGCCGTGAACCGCGCCCGAGGCGTCCGCGACGCGCCAGCCATCGATCTCCCCAGGGGGCACCCATGACGACCGAACCGGCAACGCAGGCCGCACCGCGCGCCGAGGGCACGCCCCCCAGCAGCAGCGCCGCGCCGGTACCGGGGCCGGCGGAGTCCCGGGCCCGGGCGCGACCGGCCATCGTGACCGTCGACGACGATCCGAGTGTGTCCCGCGCCGTCGCTCGTGACCTGCGCCGCCAGTACGGCGAGCGGTACCGGATCGTGCGCGCGGACTCGGGGCCGCAGGCGCTGGAGGCGCTGCGCGAAATGAAGCTGCGCGGCGACCGGGTGGCCGTGCTGCTCGCCGACTTCAGGATGCCGGCGATGAACGGCATCGAGTTCCTCGAACAGGCGATGGACCTGTACCCGGCGGCGCGGCGCGTGCTGCTGACCGCCTACGCCGACACGACCGCGGCGATCGACGCGATCAACGTCGTCGACCTCGACCACTATCTGCTCAAGCCGTGGGACCCGCCGCAGGAGAAGCTGTACCCGGTCGTCGACGCCCTGCTGGAGGCCTGGGTCGGCACCGACCACGACACCGCCGCCGAGACCCGGGTGGTCGGGCACCGCTGGTCGGCGCGGTCCTACGAGGTGCGCGACTTCCTCGCCCGCAACCAGGTGCCCTACCGCTGGTACCTGTCGGAGGAGCCGGAGGGCGCGCGGCTGCTCGCCGCGGCCGAGGCGTCGCCCGACGCGCTGCCCGTGGTCATCACCCCCGACGGCGTGACGCTCACCGACCCGACGGACGCGGAGCTCGCCGGCCGGGTGGGCCTGAGCACCACCCCGACCGAGGACTTCTACGACGTGGTGGTGATCGGCGGCGGCCCGGCGGGGCTCGGCTCGGCGGTGTACGCGGCGTCCGAGGGGCTGCGCACCGTGCTCGTCGAGCGGATGGCCACCGGCGGCCAGGCCGGGCAGAGCTCGCGGATCGAGAACTATCTCGGCTTCCCGGACGGCGTCTCCGGCGCGCAGCTCACCGACCGGGCGCGGCGGCAGGCGGTGAAGTTCGGTGCCGAGGTGCTGACCACCCGCGACGCCGTTGCCCTCGAGGTCAACGGCCCGGCCCGCACGGTGCGCTTCGACGACGGGCAGGAGATCTCCGCGCACGCCGTCGTGCTCGCCACCGGGGTGTCCTACCGCCAGCTCGCCGCCCCCGGGGTCAGCGAGTTCACCGGCCGCGGGGTGTTCTACGGCTCGGCGCTCACCGAGGCGCCGTCCTGCTCGGGCCAGGACGTCTACATCGTCGGCGGGGCGAACTCCGCCGGCCAGGCGGCGATGCACTTCGCCCGGCACGCCCGCCGCGTCACCCTGGTGGTGCGCGGGCCGTCGCTGGAGGCGTCGATGTCGCACTACCTCATCCAGCAGATCGCCGCGGTCGACGCGATCACCGTGCGGACCTGCACCGAGGTCGTCGGCGTCGAGGGCGACGGCCACCTGGAGCGGATCACCCTGCGTAACAGTGCCAGCGGCGAGACCGAGACCGTCGACACCCACTGGCTGTTCGTCTTCATCGGTGCCGCGCCACGCACCAGCTGGCTCGACGGTGTGCTGCACCGCGACGAGCGCGGGTTCGTCCTGGCCGGGCCGGACCTCATCGTCGACGGGCTGCGGCCGAGCGGCTGGGCGCTGGACCGCGACCCGTACCACCTGGAGACGTCCGTCCCGGGCGTGTTCGTCGCCGGGGACGCCCGCGCCGAGTCGGTGAAGCGGGTCGCCTCCGCGGTCGGCGAGGGCGCGATGGCGATCGCGCTCGTCCACCGTTATCTCGAGAAGCGCTGACGCCGTCGCGCCACGCGGACGACCGCCCGGGGAGGATGACCATGACGACGACGCCGTGCAGCGCCGCGGAGCTGCGCACGCTGTTCCTGTTCGAGAAGCTCGCCGACGACCAGCTGGACTGGCTGTGCGAGCGCGGGCACGTCGAGCTGCTCGAGCCCGGGCCCGTCTACGCCGAGGGTGACCCGGCGACCTGCTTCTACGTGCTCATCGAGGGCGCGCTGGTGCTGTCCAGCCGGGTCGGCGCCGACGACGTGGAGGTCGTGCGCACCGACCAGCGCGGGGTGTACGCCGGCGCGTGGCACGCCTACCTCGGCGACCGGATGCCCCAGCTCTACAAGAACTCGATGCGGGTCACCGAGCCCAGCCGCTTCTTCGTCCTCGACGCCGAGGACGTGGCCGTGATGATGCGCGAGTGGTTCCCGATGGCCCTGCACATGCTCGAGGGCCTGTTCTTCGGGATGCA
The DNA here is from genome assembly GCF_059816245.1 of Frankia sp. RB5. Taxonomy (NCBI): domain Bacteria; kingdom Bacillati; phylum Actinomycetota; class Actinomycetes; order Frankiales; family Frankiaceae; genus Frankia; species Frankia sp. RB5. The sequence goes on along the minus strand of NZ_JCBATA010000002.1, from coordinate 126,673 downwards.
GAGCACCCAGCAGATGGTCGGCCAGCGGGAGCGGCTGCTCGCGCTCGGCTCGCTGTCGGCGGGGCTGACCCACGAGCTGAACAACCCGGCCGCCGCGGCCGTGCGGGCGACGGCGGCGCTGCGCGAGCGGGTCGCCGGCATGCGCCACAAGCTCGGCATGATCGCGGCCGGCCCTTACGAACGCCCGGAGCTCGAGTCGCTGGTCCGCCTGCAGGAGGAGGCGGTGGAGCGGGTGGCGAAGGCACCGTCGCTGACCCCGATCGAGACGTCGGACCGCGAGGACACCCTCGGCGACTGGCTCGACGAGCACGGCATCGGCGACGCCTGGGACATCGCGCCGATCTTCGTGCAGGCCGGGCTGGACATCGACTGGCTCGACCACGTGGCCGCCTCGGTGCCCGCGGGCGTGGTCGAGGGGGCGGTGCGCTGGCTGACCTACACGGTCGAGAGCGAGATGCTCATGCGCGAGATCGAGGACTCCACCACCCGCGTCTCCTCGCTCGTCACCGCCGCCAAGCAGTACTCGCAGATGGACCGGGCGCCGTTCCAGACCGTCGACATCCACGAGCTGCTCGACAGCACCCTGATCATGCTGGGCCGCAAGATCGGCGACAATGTCGACATCCGCCGGGACTACGACCGGACCCTGCCGCCGATCCCCGCCTACGCCGCCGAGCTCAACCAGGTCTGGACCAACCTGATCGACAACGCGGTGTCGGCGATGGACCACCGCGGCGTGCTGACCGTGCGCACCTTCGCCGACCACGACAGCCTCGTCGTCGAGATCGGCGACACCGGGCCGGGCATCGACCCGGCGATCCGGGACCGGATCTTCGAGCCGTTCTTCACGACGAAGGCGGTCGGCGAGGGCACCGGACTCGGCCTGGACATCTCGTGGCGGATCGTCGTCAAGAAGCATCACGGCGACCTGCGCGTCGAGTCGGTCCCCGGCGACACCCGCTTCCAGGTCCGCCTGCCGTTCACCGCCCCGAGCTGACGGTGGCGGCGGCGCTCACCGAGACGGGACGGCCCGGCCGCCTCAGGCGACCGGGCTCATGCCGCCGTCGAGGTTGATCGCCGTACCGGTGAGGTAGGCGGCACGGTCGGACACCAGGAAGGCCACCAGGTCGGCGAACTCCTCGGCGTGGCCGAACCGGCCCAGCGGGATGCCCGACGCCGTCCCCATCCGCGCGTACAGCTCGTCGACGGGGACGCCCTGGCCCGCGGCGACCCGCTCCCACTGGCCGCTGCGCACCAGGCCGACGAGGATCGCGTTGACCCGCACCCCGTCCGCACCGAACTCCTTGGACAGCGCCTTGGTCAGGGCGAGTCCGGCGGCCCGGGTCACCGACGTCGGCATGGAGGCCGCGCCGGGCGCGCGGGCCGTCACCGACAGCGAGTTGACGATCGCGCCGCCCCCGGCCCGGCGCAGGTGCGGCAGCACGAGCCGGCAGGCACGGACCGCCGCGTACAGCTTGAGATCCAGATCGGCCTGCCAGACGTCGTCGTCCTGCGTCTCGAACGGCCCGGCGCTGCTCGCCCCGGCGTTGTTGACCAGGCCGTGCACGGCATGCCAGCGGTCGGCGGCGGCGTCGACGAAGCGAGCGAGCGCGTCCGGGTCACGCACGTCCGCGACGATCGGCAGGACCTCCCCGGGGCCCTGCGCGGCCTGCTCGGCGACGGCGAGCAGGCGTGCCTCGTCCCGCCCGCAGAAGGCCACCCGCGCGCCCTCGGCGGCCAGCGTCCGCACGAGCGCGGCGCCGAGACCGTCGGAACCGCCGGTCACCAGCACCACCCGCCCCGCGAGATGCAGGTCCATCGCGCTCCCGTCCCGTCCCTGTCGACGCCCGTGCCCACGGCCCACGGCCCACGGCCCACCCAATCATGCGGCGCCGCAGGATGCTCCGAAGCCACCGAACCCGTGCGCCACGGCCCGCGCGCGGCCTGGGCCGCCTCGTGACCCAGCACCCGCGCCTGCGCCTGCGCCTGCGCCGATGTGATACTGCGGATCGTGGAAGATACGACGATGCGTGCCGCCGTCTGTCGCCAGCTCGGCGAGCCGGGGGCCCTCTCGGTGGAGGCGGTGGACAGGCCGCGGCCGGGTCCCGGCGAGGCGCTGGTGCGCATCCACGCGGCCGGGGTCAACCTGCCCGACGTCCTGATCATGGCGGGCCGGTATCAGGTGGCCGTGGCACCGCCGTTCGTGCTGGGCGCCGAGTTCGCGGGGGTCGTCGCGGAGGTCGGTTCCGGCGTGGGCCGCGTGCGGGTCGGCGACCGGGTGGCCGGGATGGTTACCGGTAACACGGCGGCGAGCGGCGCGTTCGCCGAGTTCGCCGCGGTCCCGGAGTCCGCGCTCACCCCGGTGCCGGAAACGGTCGACCTCGCCGTCGCCGCGGCGACCTGGGTGTGTCACCTGACCGCCTACCACGCGCTGCGGTCAGTCGCCGAGCTGCGCGCCGGGGAGCGGCTGGTCGTCCTCGGCGCGGCCGGCGGGGTCGGCCTCGCGGCGGTGGAGGTGGGCGCGCTGCTCGGGGCCACGGTGGTCGCCGCGGCGTCGAGCCCGGAGAAGCTCGCCGTCTGCCGGGACCAGGGCGCCACGCATCTCATCGACTACGAACGCGAGCCGCTGCGGGACGCGATCCGCGCCGCGTGCGGCGGGGCGGACGTGGTGCTCGACCCGGTCGGCGGCCGGTGGGCGGAGCCGGCGCTGCGCACGCTCGGCTGGGGCGGCCGGTTCGTCACGATCGGCTACGCCAGCGGCGAGATCCCGAAGATCCCGCTCAACCTCGTGCTGCTCAAGGGCATGACCATCCTCGGCTTCGGCAACGCCGGCCTCGAGCTCAACGAGCCCGAACTCGCCGCCCGCGATCGCGCCGAGCTCGGTGACCTGCTCGCCGACGGCAAGCTCGCGCCCCGCATCGGCGCCCGTTATCCGCTCGACGAGGCCGCGGCCGCCCTCGCCCTGGTGGCGAACCGGCAGGCGATCGGCAAGATCGTCCTGGACATCGCTCCCTGACCGCCCCCTAACCGGGCATGTCCGGCCTGACCGGCCCGCCCGGTCCGGTCCGCCTCTGTCCGCCGACGGTGGCGGGCCGGCCCCACTTCACTCCCCAGCGTCGCTACTTTCCGTAGTCAGACGGGCGTGGACGCCCCTCCGAACCGCATGGCGCCAGGACGCTCCGGGTACGGACGTGGTGGTCACCCGGCGGGAGCGGTGAGGAGTCCTGGTGGAGGAACGTCTCGACCTGTTCACACTGCTCGATCTCGCGGTCACCGTGACCGATCCGGGGACGGGACGCATCCAGCGGGTCAACGAGGCGGCGTGCGTCCTGCTCGGCCGGCCGGAACCGGAGCTGATCGGCCTCCGCTGGCGGGACGTGGCCGTGCCCGAGGAGCGTGCCCTGTGGCACCAGGAGATCCACCGCCCGGAGGCGAACTCGTCGCGCCGGCGGCTCGTCCGACTGCTGCGCCCCGACCACAGCGTCGTGCACGCCGTCGTGAGCTCCGCCCGCCTGCCGGCGGCGGACGGCGACGGCGCGCTCCTCATCCAGCTGCAGGACATCTCGGACGAGATCGCCGCGAACGAGCGGCTGCGCCTCATCCTGGACAACACCCCGGTATCGATGTTCCTCGTCGACCGCGACGGCATGGTCCTGGCGAGCAAGGGCCTCATGGACGCGGTGGCCTCCCGCATCTCGCGCCACCCCGACACCTCGGCGTTCGAGCTGTTCGCCGACATGCCCGTGGCCGTCGCGCTGCTGCGCCGGGCACTGGGCGGCGAGCCGGTACACCAGGTCATCGACGTGCTGACGCGCTGCTATGACCTGCACATGGTGCCGATCTTCGGACGGGATCGCGAGGTCAGCTACCTCACCTGCGTGGCCACCGACGTCACCGAGCACCAGCGCCTGCTGGCCACCCTGCGCACCCGGTCCGTGGAGCAGTCGCTGATCGCCAGTCTGGGTCAGCAGGCGCTGGAGTCGCTGAGCGCCACCGCGCTGTGGCAGCACGCCGCGAGCCTTCTTGCCCGCCATCTGCGGGCCGACACGGTCCGTATCCACGAGCTCGACGGCGCGGGGAATCGGACCCGGCTGCTGGCCGCCGTGACGCGGCAGGCGCCGCCCCGCGCCCGCGCCCCGACAACGGGTCCGGAGTCGGGCCCGGAGTCGGGCCCGGAGCCTGAGCCGGCGTCGCTCGGGCCGCGCCTGGCGGAGACCGTCGAGCGCGCGGTGGACTCCGACGCCGACCTCTGCCCCGCCGATGCGACCTCCGGCCTCGCCGTCGGCGGGCACAGCCTCGTCGTCGCCACGGGCCGGGGCGACCATCCACTGGCCGCCGTCGAGGTGGACCGGCAGCCCTCTGTCGCCCCCTTCACCGAGCAGGACGCACAGTTCGTCCGCTCCGTCGGCGCCGTGCTCGGCGCCGCGGCGATGCGGTTCCGGACCGAGGAGGACATCCGCCGACAGTCCCTGCACGACGGCCTCACCGGCCTGCCCAACCGGGTCGCACTGCTCGACCGGCTGGACCGCGCCCTGCGCCGGGCCCGCGCCGACCAGAGCCGCATCGGGGTGCTGTTCATCGACCTCGACGGCTTCAAGACCGTGAACGACACGCTCGGCCACCAGGCTGGCGACCATCTGCTGCGGCTGGCCGCGACCCGTCTGGAGCACGCCGTGCGGCCCGGTGACGTGGTCGGGCGGCTCTCCGGCGACGAGTTCGCGATCCTGTGCGAGCACATCGACTCCCCCGACGACATCGAGGCGATCGCCGACCGGATCCTGACGACGCTGGACACTCCGTGTGTGCTGGACCAGCAGACGGTGATGCTGTCCGCGAGCGTCGGCCTCGCGCTGTCCGAGCCGGAGACCACCAGCGGCGAGGACCTGCTGGGCGCCGCCGACATCGCGATGTACACCGCGAAACGCCGCGGCCCCGGTCGGCGGGCGGCGTTCGACGAGGCGATGCGCACCCGGCTGGTGGCACGGCTCACCGAGCAGGGCGAGCTGCGCCGGGCGGTGGACGCGCAGGAGCTCGTCCTGCGCTACCAGCCGATCCGCGAGGTCGGGAACGGGCTGGTCGGCGCGGAGGCGACGCCGCACTGGCGGCATCCGCGGCGGGGGCTGCTGGCACCGTCGGGGTTCCTGCCGGGGCGCGAGCAGATCGGGCTGCGGGTGCCGATCGACCGGTGGCTGATCGGCCGGGCCTGCCGAGACGTCGCCCGATGGGAGGGCGGTGCCCTCCCCGACGGCCATCCGCTGCTGCTCATGGCGGTCTCCGGGCCCTGCCTGGTCGAGCCGCGCTTCGTGCCGGAGCTGGACGCGCTGCTGGCCAGCACCGGCGCGCGGGCCCGCTACCGGCTGTGCTTCGAGATCGCCGAACAGGAGATCGTGGCCGACGAGGAAGCGGTCCTGCCGGTGTTGCAGAGCCTCACCGGCCTCGGCGTTTCCGTCTGTATCGGAGAATACGGCGCGACCCGGCCGATCGTGTCGAAGGTCCCCCACTTTCCGTTCGGGTATCTGCGCATCAGCGGTGCGTACGTCGACGGCGTCGACGTCAATCCGGTCCGGCAGGCGGCGGCCGCGGCGATCGTGCACTTCGCCCACCAGCTCGGGGTGCGCACCGTCGCCGGCGACGTCTCGACCCGCGAGCAGTACGACATGCTGCGGTCGTTGCGCTGCGACCTCGCCCTCGGCCCGGCCGTGGGACCGCGCCGGCCGGAGCCGCCCCGGCTGGCCGCTTCCCACCTGGACACCGGCGGTCCGGCGGGTCCCGACGGGGCGCCGGCCGACGACGCCGATGGTGCCGATGACGCTGGGTGAGTCATCCACCCTTTGCCATACCGAGAATGCCATTTTCCTCTGTCGCACCGCTCCGTGTTCGGCACACCACGTCACCGTCGAGGCACCGCCCCGGCGGCCGGTGGCACCTGAACCGTGCGGGCAGTAGAAAAAGGGGACGCGTGCCGTCCTTGCCGGACCAGGTACGTACGACGCGGAGGATGGGAAACGCAGGATGGGAAAAAGATGAGTCTTGCTACCAAACCGGGCGCTCGTTTCCGGTCGGCTGTGGACGCGACGGAGATCATTGTGGTGAAGCCGGCGAAGGACCCGGTGGATCTGCGCTGTGGCGGTCAGCCGATGGTCGCGTTGGGCGACGACGTGCCCGGCGGTCTGGCCTTAGACCCGGCGTTCGCCGGCGGGACGCAGCTGGGCAAGCGGTTCGCGGACACCGACACCGGCCTGGAGCTGCTGTGCACGAAGGGCGGTGAGGGGTCGCTGTCGATCGGGCAGACGCCGCTGCCGCTCAAGGACGCCAAGCCGCTGCCCTCCTCGGACTGACGGGGTCGACACGATGCACCTCGGCATGCTCCTCGAGATGGCCGCCGACGGCCTGGCCGACCGGACCGCGCTCGGCCCCGCCGCGGACGGGCCGTCGTTCGCGGAGCTGGGACGCCGCGCGCGTCGCCTGGGCGCGGCGCTGGCGGCCCGGCCGGGCACGCGGATCGGGCTGATCGACCTGAACTCGCCTGCCGTCCCGCTGACCCTGTTCGGCTCGGCGATCGCGGGCAAACCGTTCGTACCGATCAACTACCGGCTCGCCGACCCCCAGCTGCGCGCCATCGTCGCTCGTACCGCCCCTGCCACGATCATCGTCGGAGACGGCGTCGCCGAGCGCGTCGGCCCGGTCGACGGCATCGAGTACCTCACCCGGGCCGAAGCCCTCATGATCGCCGCGGATCCCGACGGCGAGCAGGGCGACGGCTGGGGCGGCGACGCGGACGACATCGCCGTGCTGCTGTTCACCAGTGGCACCACCGGCGAGCCGAAGGCCGCCGTCCTGCGGCACAGCAACCTCACCGAGTACATCATCACGACCGTCGAGTTCGGCGGCGCCGCCGAGGACGAGGCGGCGATCGTCAGCGTCCCTCCGTACCACATCGCCGGCATCTCGGCCGTGTTGTCCTCGACGTACTCCGGCCGACGCGTGGTGCAGCTCGAGGCGTTCGACCCGAAGGAGTGGGTCGAACTCGTCCGGGCCGAATCCGTCACCCAGGCCATGGTCGTCCCGACCATGCTCGGGCGCATCCTCGACATCGTCGAGGCCGACGGCCAGGGCCTGCCCTCGCTGCGCTCGCTGTCCTACGGCGGCGGCCCGATGCCGCTGCCCGTGATCGAGCGCGCCGTCGGACTGCTGCCCCACGTCGGTTTCGTCAACGCCTACGGCCTCACCGAGACCTCCAGCACCATCGCGGTGCTCGGCCCCGACGACCACCATGCCGCCTTCGCCAGTACCGACCCCGCCGTGCGGGCGCGACTCGCCTCGGTCGGCCGGCCGCTGCCGACCCTGGAGGTCTCCATCCGCGACGCCGCCGGCGAGCTCGTGCCCACCGGCGAGCGCGGCGAGATCTGCGTGCGCGGCGGGCAGGTGTCCGGCGAGTACCTCGGCCGCGGCACCACCCTGGACGCCGACGGCTGGTTCCCGACCCGCGACGAGGGTCACCTCGACGACGCCGGCTATCTGTTCGTCCACGGCCGCCTGGACGACGTCATCGTCCGCGGCGGCGAGAACCTCTCCCCCGGCGAGATCGAGGCCGTCCTGCTCGAGCATCCGGCCGTGCTCGAGGCCGCCGTCGTCGGCATCCCGAACAAGGAATGGGGCGAGCAGGTCGCCGCGGCCGTCGTCATCGTCGGCGAGGTCTCCGAGGACGAGCTGAAGGCGCACGTCCGCGCTCGGCTGCGGTCCAGCCGCACCCCGGACCGCATCCAGTTCCGCGCCGACCTGCCCTTCAACGAGAGCGGCAAGCTGCTGCGCCGCGTGCTACGCACCGAGCTCGCCGACGCCTTCGCCTGACGCTCCACCCGCACGTCCCGTTCCACCCGCACCCCCCCGGACGGCCGGCGCGGCGAATCTACTCCCACGCCGGCCGGTCCGTCCGTCGGTCAGACCGGCGACCCGCAGGTGCGCCCGGGAGCGCAGCCGCGGCAGTCCGCTCGCGAGCAGGGCCGAGGTCAGCGAGGCGGTCAGCACGGCGACCTTCACGTGATCGTCCCGCCGCCGCCCGCGCCGAACGTGAGCTCGCCGACCCCGCCGATGCGACGACGCTGACGACCGCGAGCAGCGCCGGATGTCCGACGCGCCACCCGATCGCCGATCCCCCGGCCGAGGCGCCGTCGGCCGATCGCCCGGCGTGCACGGCCGCGACGAGGGCGGCGGCCACCAGGGTGAAGCCGGCCAGCCGGGCGGCGGCCCGACATGGCAGGACCGGCCCCACGAACAGCGCGGGCAGCGCGATCACAGCGAGGCTCTCCCACCGGGCACCGACGGCGGCGGCGCACCCGGCCACCGCCGCGCACGCCCCCAACGCCGCGCCCAGCAGCGCACGCCCGGCCGGCGACCCGCGCCGGTCCGTCCGGCGGTGCCCGACCACCGCGGCGGGCGGGCCACCGACCGGGGCGGGCCGCCGTATCCCTCGCACGTTCGGCCGCTCTCAGCCGCGGGTGTCGGACGTCACGGCGGACGCCGGACGCCGGGCCGGCGGCTCGGGCCGGGGCGGGGCGCCGACCCCCGCGGCGGCGGGCGGCGAGGTGGTCCCCTCCCGGTGGACCTCCCCGTCGGGTCCGTAGCGCACCGGCCAGGACAGCGCGGCCGGACCGAAGCGGCGCAGGTCACGGACCTGGTCGCGCCAGATCACCAGCATCGGCACCACGAACATCGCGCCCAGCAGCACGAGCGCGATGAGTACCTGTCCCCATTCGAAGTCGGAATGCATCTGCGTTCTCCCCTGCTCCAGGAGTCGCCGATCCGCCGTCCGGTGGTCGCCCACGGGCCCACGGGCGGTCACAGGGAGCTCCGCACACCTGGAGCTCCGGAGCCCGGGGCCATGACGCGCCGCGGCCCGCGCGCCAGCCCCTGGTGCCCAGCACGGAGGGCCGGTGCGCCGCGGCCACGGACGGGGGTGAGGCAGGCACGCGAGTCCGCGGGCGCGCATCGGCACGGATACGCCGGACGCGCTCGTGGCCGCACGTGGCGACACAGTCGGGACGCGGCGACACAGGACTCGCCGACGGCGAGCCCGTGCGGCCCGCGGTGGCCGACCGACCGGCGGCGGACGGGCAGAAAAAGGATGAAGGTGGATCCGGCGGCGTGGCAGCGGCCCGCGCGGTGGGGTGCTACCTCGCCGGGAGAACGGGCGGTGGGCCGCGGGCGGCCTGGAAGCGGCCCTCCTCGCCGGGGCGGCCAGCACGACGGGTGATCCGCCGCCGGCGCGCGACCAGGGGAAGCGCCAGCGCCGCCGCGGTCGCGGCGAGCGCGAAGGGGCCGGGCTGCGTGGGCGACCAGGACCCGGCGAGCAGGGTCCTCGCGTCGGGCCGGACGCTGGCCGACTCGGCCGGCCCGACCGGGGCGACGGCGGCCACGGCGGCGGGCAGGGCCCGCTCGACCAGATGCGTCGCGCCCTGGCCACCCGCGCCCGGCGGACCTCCCACCAGGCCGATCAGCAGCAGGAGGGTGGCCACCCAGACCGGGCGCACGCGCCGGTGAGCGGAGATGGCCATGGGACCAGGTTAGAGGAGGGTGCCCATCGCCTCCACGCGGTCGCGGCCGCCCAGCGTCCCTCGCCGGCGGCCCGGCGGGAGACCCCTCGTGGACCGGTCTCGTCACCCACCGTCCGTCGTACGCGACGTTCCGGGCGAGCCTCGCGAACCGGTACCGCCCGCTGCACGTTACATGTAACGTGCAGCGCGGGAGGTCCAGGATGGTGACGTTCTTCTCCGGCTGCCTGCCCCGCACGCCCCTGCGCGAGCAGGTGGCGGCGGCGGCCGCGGCCGGGTTCGACGGGCTGACGATCTGGCCCAACGTGTGGCGCCACGCCCGCCAGCGGGACGGGATGAGCCTCGCGGCGATGCGTGATCTGTTCCAGGAGCACGGCCTGACCCTCGAGGCGGTCGAGTGGACCGCCGACTGGGTGCCGCCCGTGGCCGACCTGACGGGCGGGATGATCCCGCCCGCAGCGTTCCGAGCGGAGGTCTTCGAGGTGGCGAGTGCGCTGGGCGCCACCACGGTCGTCGCGGCCCACGCGCCGGGCGGCGAGGCCGATCCGGACCGCGACGCCGCGTCCTTCGCGCACCTGTGCGACGAGGCCGCCGGGCATGGGCTGCGGGTCGCCCTCGAGTTCGTCCCCTTCACCGGCCTGCCCGACCTGCCGGCGGCGACCACGCTGCTGGCTGCGGCCGGCCGGGCGAACGCCGGACTCGTGGTGGACGTCTGGCACCTGGCCCGTTCGGGCGGTACGGCCGTCGACCTGCGTGGCCTCGACCCGGCGTCCGTCCTGCTGGTGCAGCTCGCCGACGGTCCCACACGGGCCGCCGACGACCTGGCCCGCGAGGCGGCGTCGGCCCGCCTGCTGCCGGGCGACGGGGAGCTCGACGTCGCCGGATGCCTGGCGGTGCTCGCCGAGCTCGGTGTGCGGGCGCCGACGGGTCCCGAGGTCCACCTGGCCGAGTGGCGTGGCCTGCCCGCCGCCGCGCCGATGGCGCAGCTGTTCGCGGCGACCACCCGTGTCCTGCCCCGCGACGCCCCATCAGGTCCCGCGGTGTCCGGTTCCGCGGTGTCCAGTTCCGCGGTGTCCGACGCGACCACCGAAAGGTTCCGCACTTGACGTCCTCTCCCGCGTGAACGCGGGGGATTCCAACTTCTACACACCCACCGGAGGAGGTGCGCAGTGTTGAGGTTCGCGGTTCACGGGCACCGGCAACCCGGTGCCTCCCCGCGCGGCCACGGCCCGTCCGGCCGCGATGGTGCGTGCTGCGTTGACGTCGGCGTTGGCCGTGTGCCCACAGGCAGCGCACCGGAAGACCGCTTGGCTCTCGCGGTTTCCAGGCGCCGTGTGCCCGCAGACCGAGCAACGCCGACTCGTCAAGGCGGCCGGGATCTTCTCGATCCGGCCGGGTGCCTTGTGTTCCAGACGTCGGACGAGGAGTCCCCAACCGTTCGCGAGGATGCCCCGGTTCAGCCCGGCTTTCTGCCGGACGTTGCGGCCTGGCGCCTCGACGGTGCCCCGGGCGGACCGGGTCATGCCCCGAACGTTCAGATCCTCGACGCGGATCAGATCGAACCGTCGAGCGAGATCGGTGGACGTTTTCTCCGCCGCGGCGGCGAACGCCACATGCCAGCGGCCCGCCCGACCACGGGTCACCCGGTAGGACTTCGCAGCCGGGACCGCACGGGAGCGACGGAACTTCACCCAGCCGACCTTCGGCACCCAGCACCGGGACCATCGCCGGTTCAGCTTCTCGACCTTCGCCATCTTCCCGACGATCTGGAAACCCTCGGACTGGCCGCGTTTCCGGAACCCGGGACGCCGGTGCGAACCGCCGAAGAAGTTCCGCAAAGCCTGCTCGAAGTCCCGCAACGCCTGCTGCTGGACGGTCTGCGACCCGGCAGCCAGCCACGGGTTCTCCGCCCGCGCTTCGGTCAACTGCCGACAACGCTCCACATGATTCGGACCTTTACCCCGATACGGCGTCCACCACGCCTGCTGCTCGACCGCAAGATTCCAAACAAAACGCGCATGCCCGCAGTGCTCTTCGAGTCCGGCGACCTGTTCAGGCGCCGGAACGAGCCGGTAACGGGACATACCGTCATGCTACCGAAAGGACTCGCAATGCGTTCCAACGTGGGACGCCGTTACCTCCCGGGCCTGAAGGCCGGGGTATCCACGGCGAGATCCCGATGAGAATCCAGGACGGCGTCCCGGCGCGGCCGGCGGCCTCCGACCCACCGCTGCGGGGCCTACGGGTCCTGGACACGGCGACCCTCTACGCCGGCCCGTTCATCTCGACGCTGCTCGCCGACCACGGCGCCGACGTCATCAAGGTCGAACCGCCGGGCGGCGACCCGTACCGGGCCCGGGCGATGTGGCCGATCCTGGCCCGCGACAAGCGGTCGATCACGCTGAACCTGCGCTCCGAGGAGGGTTGCGAGCTGCTGCGCCAGCTCGCGCGGCACGTCGACGTGCTGGTCGTGAACATGCTGCCGGGCCAGCTGGAGCGCCGCGGCCTGACCTGGGAGCGGCTGTCCGCGATCAACCCGGACCTGGTGCTGGTGTGCGTGACCAGCTTCGGTCTGGACGGTCCGAACGCCGAGCTGCCGGGCTCGGGCACCCTCGGCGAGGCCTTCGCGGGCCTGACCCATCTCACCGGCGACCCGGCCGACCGGCCGATGCTCGCGTCGGTGCCGCTCGGCGACGCCGTCACCGGCATGGTCGGCGCCTTCGGGGTGCTCGCGGCCTGCCTGTCCCGGGCGAACGGCGGGCCCGGCCGGGTCGTCGACGTCAACCCGGTCGACGCGCTGCTGCACGTCGCCGCGCCGGCGCTGGCCGAGTGGACGCCGGGCGAGCCGGCTCCGGGCCGCCTGGCCGGGCGCCTCGCCGGCTCCCCGGTGCGCAACACCTACCGCTGCAAGGACGGCACCTGGGTGGCTATCAGCTGCAGCACGTCCCGTCATCTCACCGAGCTGCTCGACCTCGTCGGCTACCGCGACGACGAGGAGGAGGACGTGATCGGCGACGCCGACGGTGGCGCGATCGACCGGGCGGTCGCGGCCTGGGCGGCGCGGTCCGTCCGCGCCGAGATCCTCGCGGTGATGAACGCCCGTCGGCTGCCGGTGGTCCCGGTCCACGACGCGGCGAGCCTGTCTGACGACCCGCACGCGCAGGCCCGGCGGGCCGTGCGCACGGTCGACAGCCAGGACGTCGGGCCGCGTCTCGTCCCCGCCCCCGCCCCCCGTTTCGGTCCGCGGGCGGCCGCGGCCGACGGGTCGGCGGTGCCCGACGCGCCACGGCGCTGCCCGGACATGGGTGAACACACCGCCGAGGTCCTCGGCGGCCTGCTCGGTCTCGACGACGAGCGCCTCGCCGGGCTGCGGCGCGAAGGAGTGATCTGAGCATGTCCGATCCCACGACGCTGGTGTGGATCAGCGGCGCCACCGAGGGGCTCGGTCTGGGCCTGGCCACCACCTGCCCGCACCCGAACGCCCGCATCATCAACCTCTCCCGCCGCCAGCACCCGGACCTGGAGTCGGTGCGGCTGGACCTGACCGACCCGGCGACCTGGCCGGGAGTGATCGAGCACTTCCGCACGGAGCTCGCCGCCTTCCGCGGCGAGCGGGCGATCTTCATCCAGAACGCCTACTGGCCGGGCCAGCCCGGGTTCATCGGGGAGCTCGACCCCGAGTACGTGCGGGCCGACGCCATCGGCAACGGGACGGCGCCGCTGGTGCTCGCCGACGCGTTCATCCGGGCCGTGCGACCGGACTACGAATCCGGGCTGGTGCTGATGTCGTCGGCGGCGGCGCGGGTGCCGTTCGAGGGCCGGGCGGTCTACGCCGCGGCCAAGGCGGGCATCGAGCAGTTCGTCCGGGTGGTGCACCGGGAGCGGCGCCACCGCGGCCGCGGGCCCTGGGTCGTCGCCGTGCGCCCGGGTTTCGTCGACACGCCGTCGCTGCGCGCCCAGGCCGAGGCCGACCCGGACAGCTACCCGGTGGCCACGTCGATGCGCGCCGGCGTCGCCTCGGGCGAGGCCGACCAGCCCGACGACGCGGCCCGGCGGATCTGGGCCGCCCTGCCCCCCGCCCCCGACCAGACGCTGCTGCTGTTCGGCGAGGTGCCGAAGGGAAGCCGTGCGCAGACCTCCTGACCCCACCCGCACCGCACAGGAAGGCATCGCGGATGACCACCACCGCGCCACCGGACATCAACCAGGCCATTGAGCACCTGCGTGACCTCGTCCGCGGGGACGGGGCGGACCTACGCCTCATCGACGTCAACGACCAGGCCCACACCATCGAACTGGCGCTCGACATCACCGACGTCGAGTGCGCCGAGTGCCTGCTGCCGCCGAACCGGCTGCGCGAGGTCCTCACCGCGAGCCTCGCGCAGCGCGGCCTCACCTCCCACCGGGTGGTGCTGCGCGATCCCCGCAGCACCGCCACCACCGAGTCCGCCGCGCCGGCCCGGATCACCGTGCTCGACCCGACCGCCGCCGTCGACGCGGGCGATGGCGATCCCGGACCCGACGCCGGCCCGCTGGCCGGGCGCACGATCGCCATCCGCATCGACGTCCTGTGGCAGTCATGGGACTGGGTGGTCGACGAGTGGACCCGGCTGCTCGGCGAGGGCGGCGCGACCGCGCGGGCCTGGCGGCGCGCCCAGGGCCTGTCCGGCGCCGAGGGCGCCGCGGCGGACGACGCCTACGACCGGCTGCTCGCCGAGGCGGACGTCGCCATCGTCGGCCTCGGCAACTGCGGTTCGTGCACGTCATGGACGATCCGCGACGCCGTCCGCCCGGCGCGGCGCGGCCTGCCGACCGTCGGCGTGGTCACCGCCCAGTTCACGGCGCTGGGCACCATGCTCGCGACCCAGTACGGCCGGCCCGGCCTGCGCCTGCTCACCCTGCCCTTCCCGCTGCAGACCCGGCCGGAGGACGAGGTGCGCCAGATCGCCCGCGACGCCTTCCCGGCGCTGCTGGAGACCCTCGGAGCCACCCTGTGAGCACGGCGAGCGCCGTCCTGTCGAGCGTCCGCCACGACGTCGCCGGTGATCCCGGCGACTTCCAGGAGTTCGCGACCATCGCGGGCTGGGGCGACGGGCTGCCGCTCGTCCCGCCGACCGAACAGCGGGTCGCCCGCTTCCTCGACCTCGCCGGTGCCGACCCGGCTGAGGTGGTGGCCGCGTCGCTGCCGCCGTCCGGGGCGTCGTGCACGATGGAGAAGCTGGCCGTCAACGCGGTGATGGCGGGCGCGAGCGCCGAGTCGCTGCCGCTGCTCGCCGCGGCGCTGCGGGCGATGGCCGCGGACGACTTCGAGCTGCACGGCCTCAACGCGACCACCGGTTCGGTCGTCCCGCTGATGCTGGTCAACGGGCCGATCCGGCGCCGCCTCGACCTGCCCTGCGAGACCGGCTGCCTCGGTGGCGTGGCAGGGCCGGCGCCGGCGATCGGGCGGGCGCTGCGGCTGGTGATGCGCAACGTCGCCGGGCAGCGGATCGGCGTCACGTCGCAGAGCACGTTCGGCCAGCCGGGCCGGGTGGCAGGCATCGTGTTCGGCGAGTGGGAGGAACGCTCGCCGTGGGTGCCGCTGGCGCAGCGGCGCGGCGTGCCCGGCGACGCGGTCACCGTCTACGCCGCGATGGGCACGATGAACGTCTGCGACACGCTCGGGCAGACCGGCGCGGACCTGCTGTCGATCATCGGCCGGTCGATGGCGGTGCCGGGCGCGAACGGCTACCTGACCAGCTCGGCCTACTCCGAGGTGCTGGTGCTGATCAATCCGGTGTGGGCGGAGGTGATCGCCCGGGAGGTGCCGGACATCGAGGAGGTCCAGCGCCGGCTGTGGCAGCTCGCGAGCCTGCCGCTGACCGACTGGCCGGAGTCGTACCACGCGCCGATCGCCGACCTCGGCCGGGTCCGCGACGGCCGGGTGCACCTGGTGCAGGACCCGTCCCAGGTGCTCGTCGCCGTCGCCGGCGGCCTCGGCTCGCTGCACGCGACCGTGATCCACAGCTGGGGTGCGACCCTGACCACCACCCGACCGGTCGAGCCGATCCGGCGCTGAACCGCCACGGCGCCCGTCAGGCCGCCGCCGCGCCCAGGGCGTGCCGGCGGCTGGCGGTCGTCGCGACGGACGAACGGCCGCACGTAGCCTGGTGGGATCACCGAGACGCCAGCGATGCCGGGCCGACCCGGGCCGGCGGATCCAGGACGTAATGACGGACATCGTGACAACTTCGCTCACCCCGATCCAGGGGCACGAACTGCTGGCGAAACGGGTCGAGCACCAGCTGCGCGAGGCCATCCTCGCCGGCGAGCTGCCGCCCGGTTCCCACCTGAGCGTCCCCGAGCTCGCCCGCCGCCTTGGCGTGAGCCGCACGCCGGTGCGCGACGCCGTGTACGCGCTCGAACGCGCCGGCCTCGCCGAGATCCGCGCACGTCACGGCGCGGTCGTGTTCGGCGGCAGCCACGACGACCTGCGCCACCTCTTCGAGCTGCGGGAGGCGTTGGATGGCATGGCCGCGCGCCTCGGCGCCGCCCGGATGACGCCGCCCGAGCGCGATGCCCTGCGCGAGGTGCTGGACCAGCACACCGAGGCCATCCGCCACGCGGATCCGGACCTCCACGTCGCCTTCGACGCCGAGTTCCACCGCCTGATCCGCGACGGCGCCCGCAATCCGCGCCTCGCCGACGACCTGGCCCGGCTGCAGGACCAGATCGTGCTGGTCATGCGCGCGGTCTCGCTCGCGCCCGGCGCCATGGGCCACGGGGTCCTACACGACCACGCGGCCGTTCTCGCCGCCATCACCCGGGCGGAGCCCGAGACCGCCGAGCGGGCCATGCGCGCCCACATCCGCGCCGTCCTGCGGTTCGTCGAGGACGCCTCCTTCGAGGCCGAGATCACCGGCTGACCGCCGCCCCACCCGAGCGTCCCGGACCGCGGGCCTCTCGGGCGCGTTCCCGCGCCCGGCGGCCGAGGTGTCGGCTACTTGTCACGGCCCGAGCGGGGCCTTCCGCGGCCGTGCCGGCAGGCGGACAGCGAACCGCCCGCCGCCCGTCCCGCCCGTTCGTCCCGGGCCGGATTTCCACCTGCACCAGAACGAGAAAAGCTCTCCTGCCCGTCGCGCGGGCTGACGGAACGGATGCCGCGGGCACGGACATAGCAGCGGATCCGGGCGAGTATCCAGCTACTGCCATGTTCCGCCATCAACGCGGTGCGACACGCTTCACCACCGCTCCTGGACGCCGCGAGCTCCGGGGAATTACTTTCTTCTCGTACCCAGGAAGAACTGCCGGGCGACGACATCGGCCGAGCGCGACCCGAATGCAGGAACGCCTGGTGTGCAGGGCGCCGGATACCGGCGCCAGCCGGCCACCATGAAGCGCGTTCACGGCACAGCTCACGGGACCAGAACACTTCGATGAAAAAGCCTGGACAGGTGGCCGGAAAAGCACAGCGCCGCCCGCGGGCGGCGTCCATCAATCCTACCTCTAGTTCAAGGAGTGACCATGAACAGGAAGGTACTGCGCCGCGGCCTCGCCGTCGCCGCCAGCGGCATGGCCCTGGCGGGCATCGTAGCCGCCGGCCAACCCGCAGGCGCCGCCACCGCCAAGGACGGCCCGGCGCCCACCCACGCCACCAGCCTGCCCGACCCCGCTCCGTCCTTGGGGACGCGCAGCACCACGGCCTCCACGCCGTCGGCGCGCAACGCCGGGGGCGTCGGCGTCCGGCACCTCGACGGCGCCTGCAACGTCGGCGACCTCTGCCTGTGGTGGGGCTACAACTACTACGGCAGCCACGCCGACTTCTACTGGGCTGACAACAACCTCAACAACGACTACTTCAACAGCCCCGGCGGCGGCCAGGGACAGCGGGTCGGCAACAACGCCCGGTCGTACGCGAACTACGACCACTACCTGACCGCCCGGGCCTTCACCAACACGAACTACACCGGCGCCTCGGTCAACCTCTACCCGTGGACCGGCAACAACTTCCCGGGCGGATTCGCCGACAACGTCGAGTCCTTCTACTGGACCTTCTGACCTGACGTAGAACGACGCCTGACCGGTTCCGCGGCGAACAGGTCGGCACGCGGCCCGGTCCCCTCCGAAACCGGCGGGGACCGGGCCGCGGCGCCGGGAGTCCGACCCGCGCCCGTCGACGCCCACATTTCCCGGCCGTCGCGCGCCGACCGCCCGGATGAAGAGGAGCCCCGATGCCCCACCCCTCCGGTGGCGGTGAGCACCCCGTCCTCCGCGGGAGGACCGGACTCGCCCGATCCCGCCGCATGACCTGGCGGGTGACCCGGCGGGCGCTGGCCGCCGCGCTGAGCCTCCCCTGCGTCCTCGTGGCCGGCTGCGGCAGCCAACCGAGCCGCCCAGCGGCCGCGACGCCCCCGAGCCCGGCCGCGGTCGTCGACGCCTCCCGGCTCCGGCTTCCCCTGGACAGGTACCTCCTGAGCCCGGACCAGTCGGAGCTCGTGGCCCGGGCACACCGGACGGTGCTGGCCGAGTGCATGCACCGCTTCGGGGTGGCCGGACCACCGCGGCCGCCCAGGCCCGACGGCCCGCGTACGTGGGAGGAGCGCCGGTACGGCATCACCGACCTCGACCTGGCGTCCCGCACCGGCTACCGGACCTCCACTCGCCCCCCTGCCCCCGTGACCAGGCCTTCCGGGCTCGACGACCCGCAGACGCTGGCCGTGCTCACCGGGCGGGGCGACCGCGTCATCGGCGGTCGGCCCGTCCCGCCCGGCGGCTGCGCCGGTGAGACGCGGCGACGGCTGACGGCCGGTGCGCCGACGAGCGTGGAGGAGACGGACCTGCCCCAGTGGCTCGGACGGGATACCTATCTGACGTCCAGACGCGACCGCCGGGTCCAGGCGGCGCAGCGCGCCTGGTCCACCTGCATGCGCGAGCACGGCTACCACTACGCCACCGCGCTGGACGCCCCGGCCGACCCGCGCTTCAAGGGCCTGCCGGTGTCGGCCCTCGAGATCACCACCGCGCGGACCGACATCGCCTGCAAGCGGCGGACCGATCTGGTCGGGGTCTGGTTCGCCGTCGAGGCGGACCTGCAGCGCGCGAGCATCGCCACCCACCGGGACGCGCTGGAGCGGATCCGGCTGACCAACGAGGCCCAACTACGGGCCGCCGACGGCCTTCATCTCGACTGATGCCTCCCGCCGACCGCCCACTCATTCCGCCCATGCCACGGAATCCCGGCATGGCGCGCATAACCCGCTCGCGCCGGCAAAAGGCCGCAGGCCCCCTCCTTTCACCGGTCGCGACCACCACGGCCTACCGCGACGTTTCGCCATCATTGCGGTTCGACACGCTTCATCGCGCGCTCCTGGACTTCACCGGCCCCGCGACATATTTTCGTCGCGCACCCAGAACCACCTGCCGGGCAGCGAAATTCGGCCGAGCGCGATCCGAACAGGAAAACAGGTGCACCAGCCACCGGAGAAAACGTTCGCGGCGCGGCTCACGGGACTGATGAGACACGAATCGACGACATGCCAGAACGGGTGGCCGGGCCAGCACGACGCCGTCGCGGCAGCGCCGCCGCGCGGGCGGAATGCTCTCATTCACTGATAACTCACAGGAGCGTGCACATGAACAGGACTGTACTGCGCCGTGGCTCCGCCGTTGCCTTCGGCGGTCTGGCGTTGGCCGCCGGCATCGTGGTCGCCGGCCAGCCGGCCAGCGCCGCCTCCGACGGCGGGTCGGCCACCTCGGGCGGCTCGACCGCGCCCGGCGGCGTGTCGGTCCCGGGCGCGGCCAGCGCCGCCTCCACGGCGGACACCCGCGACGGCGGCGGCGTCAGCACCAAGCACCTCGACGGCGCCTGCAACCTGTACAGCAACGGCGACGGCGACCTCTGTCTGTGGTGGACCCAGAACTTCACCGGCAGCCGCGCCGACTTCTTCTTCGCCGACAACAACCTCAATGACAACACCTTCCTCACCGCCGGTGGCGGTCAGGGCCAGCGTGTCGGCAACAACGCGGAGTCGGTCTGGAACTACGACCGGCACCTGACCGCCCAGGTCTGGACCGGCGTCAACTACACCGGCACCGCGGGCACCGTCGGCCCGAACAGCGGCGGCAACTTCACGCCGACCTTCCGCAACAACGTCGAGTCCTTCAAGTGGGTCTGATCTGACTCGATCAGTGGTTGACGGACCGGTGGCTCCTTCCGCCGGTACCCGGACGCTCTGAGACCGGTCCCCGCCCCAGCGGCGGGGACCGGTTCCACCGATCGGCGCCGCGCCCCGCACTCCCGGCACGGGACACCTCGCTCACCCGTTCAAGAACGGCATCCACAGGATTCGGGCGGGTGTGGCCCGGAGGAATCATGAACATTCGCGCCCCGCGCGCCGGGGCGGTTCCGCGCAGGGCGATCCGGTTACGACCGCGCGCCGCGCAGTCGGTACGGAAAGGCAATGCGATGCTCCACCGGATGGGCGACGGGATATCTCCCGTCCCCCGCGGACGTGCTGGTCTCCCCCTAGCCCACCGGCTGACGCGATGGACGCTGGCGGCAGCCCTGGCCCTCCCGGCTGCCCTCACCGCCGGATGTGGCGGTGGGCCGGCCGCACCGGCGGGAGCACGTCCGACCGCGGTCGTCGACGCCTCCCGGCTGCGGCTTCCGCTGGACCGATATCTGCTGAGCCCGGATGAGTCGGCCCTGGTGGCCCGGGGATACCGGGTGCTTCTCGCCGAGTGCATGGACCGGTTCGGGCTCTCCGGGCCGCCGGAACCACCGCGGTCGGAGGGGCCGCACACCTGGGGGGAGCGCCGGTACGGCATCACCGACCTGGCCCTCGCGGCGCAGGCCGGCTACCGGGTGTCCACCCACCCGCCCGTCCCGGTCGCGAGGCCGTCGGCCAACGACGATCCCCGCACCCTGACCGCGCTGACCGGGCGGGGAGCGCCCACGGTCAACGGCCGCCCCGTCCCGCCAGGCGGCTGCTCGGACGAGACGGACCGGCGGCTGCGCGCCGACGCGCCGACCGGCGCCGACGAGTACCTCGCCCAGCGACTCGACCAGGACAGCTACTTCCGCTCCGAGCGGGATCCGCGGGTCCAGAAGGCCGCCCAGGCCTGGTCGGCCTGCATGCGCGGGCACGGCCTGCGCTATCCCACCCCCCTGTCCGCGCCCGCCGACCCTCGGTTCAGGAACTGGCCGGTGTCGCGCCTGGAGATCACCACGGCCACGACGGACATCGCCTGCAAACGGCAGACCAACCTGGTGGGCATCTGGTCCGGCGTCGAAGCGGACCTGCAGCGCGCCGGCATCGCCGCCCACCGGGACGCGCTGGAGAAGGTCCGGCTGACCAACGAGGCCCAGCTGCGCGTCGTCAGCGATCTCCACCTGCGCTGAGGCGTCCGGCCTGGCGCCCCCATCTGTTTCACCCCAACCATCCATGCCCCGCTACCGCCTCGCCGGGGACGCCATCCGGGCGCCGGGCCGCATCCGCACGCTGCGGTCCGATCTACCGGGCTGCCCACGGCCAGGCAGAAAGTGATCACTCCATGAGTCGACGACTGTCACTGCGCACCGCCGCCTGCGGGTTGCTGGCCGGTGTCGCCCTGACCCAACTGGCCCTGACCGGCACCGCGCACGCGGCCACTCCGGACGTGACCGGCCGCTACATCGTCGTGCTGAAGTCGGTGGCGCCGGCGAGCGGCTCCTCGGCGGCCGTGACCCGCGCCCGCACCCGGGGCGTCCAGGTCACCCGCGAGTTCCGCCGTTCCCTCAACGGATACGCGGCGCAGCTCGACGCCAGCCAGCTGGCGGCGACGCGGGCCGACCCCGACGTCGACTTCGTCGAGCCCGACGCGGTCGTGCATGTGACCGACGACGAGGTGTCCGCGGAACGCGCCGTCACGCAGCGCCCGGCCGACTGGGGCCTGGACCGCGTCGACCAGCGCCGCCGCCCCCTGAACAACACCTACACCTACGCGTCGACCGGGAACAACGTCACCGCCTACGTGATCGACACCGGCATCCGCACCTCGCACCAGGACTTCGGCGGGCGGGCCAGGGGCGGCTTCTCGGTGATCGACGACGGCCACGGCACCGATGACTGCGACGGCCACGGCACGCACGTCGCCGGCATCGTCGGCGGCTCGACGTACGGCGTCGCCAAGTCGGCCCGCCTGGTCGGCGTGCGCGTCCTCGACTGCGACGGCTTCGGCACCATCAGCGGCGTCATCTCCGGCATCGACTGGGTGACCGCCGACCATGCCGGCCCCGCCGTGGTCAACATGAGCCTGGGTGCGAACGCCTCCCGGGCCCTGGACCAGGCCGTGCGCCAGTCGATCAACTCCGGGCTGACCTACTCCGTGGCCGCCGGCAACAGCAACGGCAACGCCTGCAACGAGTCGCCCAGCCGGGTGCCCGGCGCCATCACCGTCGGCGCGACGACCTCCACCGACAGCCGGGACACGAACTACTCGAACTTCGGCCGCTGCGTGGACCTGTTCGCGCCCGGCACCGACATCACCTCGGACTGGAACTCGTCCGACAGCGCGACCAACACGATCAGCGGCACCTCGATGGCGACGCCGTTCGTCACCGGCGTCGCCGCCCTCTACCTCCAGCGCCACCGGAACGCCGGCCCGACCAATGTCCGCAATGCCATCGTCGACGCCGCCACCCCCGGCACCCTGACCGACATCGGCGCCGGCTCCCCCAACGCCCTCCTCTACTCCCGCGCCGCCGGTTTCTGACCCGCCCAGGCAGGGGCTCGCGGGCCCGTGGGGAATTCCTCACGGGCCCGCATGGCATTCCCCACAGAACCGTCATGAAGGAAGGGAAAACCTGAGAACGATGACGCTACGCCGCGGCCTCGCCGTCGCCGTCAGCGGCGCCGCCCTGGTCACCCTGATGGCCTCCGCCCAACCGGCGGACGCCGCCCAAAGCCCGAGTTCGGCACCCCTGCAGAACGCGAGCGCTCCACGCCCCGCACCGGTCCCCGGCACCGCTTCAACCACCGGCAACTCCGGTAGCCGTAGCGGCGGTGGCGTCGGCACCCGTCATCTCGACGGCGTCTGCAACCAGTACAGCAACGGCGACGGCGACCTCTGCGTGTGGTCGGGAGCGAACTTCACCGGCACTGTCAAAGACTTCTTCTACGGGACCTGCGGACTCGTGTCGCCCCCGCCCATCGGCAACGTGGGATCGATCTGGAACTACGACCGACACCTGTCCGCCAGGCTCTTCACCGCCCCGAACTACATCGGCAGCACCGCAATCATCCGCCCCAACACCGGCGGAAACCTAGCACCACCGTTCCGCGACAACATCAGCTGCTTCGACTGGATCTGACAACCACCGACCCCCAGCCCGACCCAACCGCCGCGACTCCCCCGTCGCGGCGGCCACCACCCCGACCGCCCACCACCGGATTCAACTCAAAAACCCCTGAACCCCCAGTGCATGGCGTTCCAGAATCGGGCATCACCCAGCCGTGTCACCCGTTCCCGGTTGCCGTCCCAGTGACCTTGGCTGCATCGTCGCTGCCGCTCGATCCGTCCGCGGACTCACGCCACTCACGCAGGTTCTGCACGACCTCCTCGTAGCACTTCTCCAGAGCGTCTACGACAGATGTGACGAACGTACCTTTTCCGGCACCGCGCTTCGTCCCAAGTGGCGCACTGAGCGAAACCCGAAAAGCCCGGAGTTCGTTCTCTGAACCCGAAACAAGCACGTCCGGCTTCTGTCGCACCAAGGCAAGCAACTCGGCGCGGACGGCCTCCCTGGAGCCCTGTTCGAAGGTCTCGATCCGCAGGTTTCCGTTCGCGTCCCCCAGCTGCCGGGCGAGCCACCTGACACGGGTGAGCGGCCGCCCTTGGCGCGGCGCATCGAAAGTCACCGAGCAGGCGACCCGGCCAGCCCGCAGATCTGTGATGATCGACACCGGACCAACCGCGCCTGGCACACGCAACGTCGCGGAGAGAGTGCCGGTGCGGCAAAGCTCCTCGGCCAGTGCCTGGCGCCGCTGCGCGGCGTCCACACGACGGTTGAGCTGTGGCAGAACCTCCAGCCCGAGCAGACCGCCAAGGTGTAGGCACAGGTAGTGAGCAAGCTGGTCGAATCGCTCGGCGACTGGGAAAAGGCCCCGGTCCGTCGGGCGCAGCGTTCCCAAGGCGACGCTGTCCCGCACCTGCACCCAGTGCGGGCCCATGTCGTCAAACCGTTCGGCGCCTGACCGTGGATGGGCCAGGTACCTCAGGAACTCGGTGAGAAGATACTCCTGAGTCCCGTCGGCCACTGCGCTGTTCTCGATGAGCATCTGACAGCGGAAACGAATCTCGGCCCAGGAGAGGTGCCCGACGGACACCTTCTTCGTCTTTCGCCCATCGACGGAGACCGGATGGCGCTCGTCGGCCGCCGTGATCAGATTCGAGATCGTGATGACCGCGTCGAACCGCTGCTCTCGCGCGATGTCCAGGTATGCCTCGACCTGCTCTGCCCGGAGTTCCCCGGCACCAGTCTTGACCTCAACCAGCGCGGTCCACACGCGTTGGCCGCGCGTAACCCGGATGAGGCCATCAGGTCGGTAGGGCTCATCACCCAGACTGAACGGTACCTCGATGAACGTCTCGATCTGACCCGCGGGTGCGCCGAATCGAGTAGTGATCGTCCGACCGAACTCTCGCACCGACCCCAGCACGGCCAGCAACGCGGACGTCGCTCGTCGTTCCTGCTCGCCGGCGCCGCCGATACCAGCAACGGGGAACAACCGTGCCGGCTGCCACGACTCGGTAACATCACCCAGTTCTACCCGGCGCACCTTGGACGCCGACAACCGCTTGGCGGATCGGCGTTTCCGGGTGGTGACCGTCTGGGCTCGCCTCTCCTTGCCCCTCGTCTGAGCGGGCCTCGCCGTTCTCTGCTGCGCTGGTCCCAGCGAAGCGGCAGCGGCGACGGTCACATCCTCGGTAGCCTCGTCGACAACGGATACCAGTGCTTCAACGGCGCTCTCCGGCTCGCTTCCGCCATCTTCCGGGTCGACCTCGACACCGTAGTCCGTGACGAGGGCTGAGAGGCCCATCGCATATCCCTGACCAATGGCACGGAACTTCCACTGCCCGATTCGGCGGTACACCTCACCGAGAACAAACGCCGTCTCGATTGACGCGTCCGTCACGTCGAAGCGGAGGAGCTCCGTTGCGTCGGACCCTCGCAGAAGCCGGACCCTCAGATACTCCAGGCAGCCGAAGCCGAGTCCGTCACCACCGTCCAGACTTGCAGCGAGAATTATCCGATCAACACTGTCAGGGACATCGTCCATATCGATTTCGACCACGTCCGTGAAGGTCGTGACGCGATCCTCGACGCTGGATGTCTTGCCCCGCAGACGAACTGCGCCACCAGCCCCGGCCGGCTGGTTGTAGAACACGAGGTCGTCGTTGGACCGGACCTTCCCATCGTCCCCCAGCAGGAGCACACTCACATCCGCATCAAGCGGATGATCTTTCTCGGTGGCCCACTCGAGAATGACCGACACAGAACCCAGCTCGTCAGCCAGAGCACTGAGGGTGACGTTTCCCCCCTTGCGCATGGCCGCAACAGTCGCAGCGCACATGGCAAGGACCATATCGTTAGCACTCACCACAAAGAGCCCAACGTCACATATCCGAAAAGTCCCTAGCCGACGTCAACCAAGCAACATATTCGGAACAACATAACAACAAAGGCGGCCCTGACGCACGCCAAGATCGCCATAACTAGAAACAGGGTCCACCCACCCACCGACCCGAAACAACAAAAAAGACCTGAACCCAAAACCAGTCCAGGTCATCGTGGGGGGTTTCGGGGGGGCTCGGCCCCCCCGGCCAGCATTACGCTACGAAAAAACCCAAGCAATACCTGGGTATAGAAACCCAGAGTAGCGTGGAGCTGAGGGGATTCGAACCCCTGACCCTCACACTGCCAGTGTGATGCGCTACCAGACTGCGCCACAGCCCCAACTGCTCGTACTGTTCTTTTATATCAGATCCGTGTGGACTCCGATGTGGTGCCCTCCTGGACCCGAACCTCGGTGCCCGGTGGGCTACTTCGGCAAGTGTACAGGTTCCGTGTCGGACTCCGTCGGGGCCCCCTGACTGGGCAGGAGCGCCTGGGACAGGCCCGATCCGGCTCTGCCGACCTTACCAGTCAGCAGCGGAGCCGCGTTGTGCTCGGTGAGCCGGAAGCCGCCCTCGGCGAGGCGCAGCAGCGACCACCGGCAGTTGGCGAGCGGGCCGAAGTGCCACCACAGCTGGGGGGGCATGCCGAGCACGCGGCCGATGAGCGCCCGGGCGGTGCCGCCGTGCAGCACGAACACGATGAGCGGGTCCGGGGTGGAGGCCGCCGACGCCTGCTCGGCACGGACCTCGTCGAAGAGCTCGCCGGCGCGCCGGGCGACGTCACGGTACGTCTCGCCGCCGCCGCGGGGAATGTCCTCACCGGTGCGCCAGGCGCGATCCTCCTCGGGGTACCGGGCGGCGGCCTCGGCGCCGGTGAGGCCGGACCAGCGGCCCAGGTCGACCTCCCGCAGCCGCGCGTCGGCCCGGAACGGCAGGCCGAGGCCGGCGGCGGTGTCGCGACAGCGCTGCAGGTCGGAGGAGACGACCACGTCGGGGTTCATGGCGCGGATGAGCGGGGCGACCGCGGCGACCTGGGCCCGGCCCGTGTCGTCGAGCGGCGGATCGGCGTGCCCCTGGAAACGCCCGATGTCGTTCCAGGTGGTCCGCCCGTGCCGCCAGAGCAGCAGCCTCACTGGGAGGTCGCCGGGCCGCCGCGACCGGCCTCACCGGCGGGCGAACCGGCGGAGGCGGCCCCGACACCGACCGCCGCGTCCGTGAACGGGATGACCGGGCAGTCCTTCCACAGCCGCTCCAGGGCGTAGAAGCCGCGCTCCTCGTCCCGCTGGACATGGACGACGACGTCGACGAAGTCGAGCAGCACCCAGCGGCCCTCCCGCTCGCCCTCCCGGCGCACGGGCTTGGCGCCGAGCTGGCGCAGCTTCTCCTCGATCTCGTCGACGATGCCCTTCACCTGCCGCTCGTTTCCCGCGGAGGCGAGTACGAAGCAGTCGGTGATGGCCAGCCGCTCACTCACGTCGAGGACGAGCAGGTCATGGCCGAGCTTGTCGGCGGCGGCCTGCGCGGCGGCGAGGGCGAGTTCGACGGCTCGGGGGGAAGCGGTCACGCTCGGGGTCTCCAGGGTGGTGACGTCCGCGCGACGGCCAGGCCTGGCCGTCCCGCGCGCCGCCCGGGGTTCCGGGTGGCTGGGTCCAGCGTGACACATCCGCGCCCGGACAGGGCACCCATCAGGTCGGCGATGCCCCGAAAAGCGGTTCATCGCCGCACCTCGCCGCCGCCGGGCCGGGCGTCGAGCCGACCCGCGGGCCCGGCCCGATCAGGCCCGCGGGTCGCGCTCCGACGCGTGGTAGAGGCCTCGCTTGGCGATGTAGCGCACGACGCCGTCCGGGGTGAGGTACCAGATCGGCGCGCCGCGCCGGACCCGCTCGCGGATGTCCGAGGACGAGATCGCCAGCGCGGGTACCTCCAGCAGGCTTACCGTGCCGGGCGGGAGGGCGCCGTCGAGGCTGAGGTGGTAGCCGGGCCGGCTGACGCCGACGAAGTGAGCGAGCGCGAACAGCTCCTGGTGGTCCCGCCAGGTGAAGATCTGCGCGAGGGCGTCCGCGCCGGTGATGAAGAACAGCTCGTCGTCCGGCCGCTCGTCCCGCAGGGTGCGCAGCGTCTCGATCGTGTAGGAGGCGCCCGCCCGGTCGATCTCGAGGCGGCTGACGGTGAACTGCGGGTTCTCCGCGGTGGCGAGGAAGGTCATCAGGTAGCGGTCCTCGGTGGCGGAGACGACCCGGTGGGTCTTCTGCCAGGGCTGCCCGCTCGGCACGAACACGACCCTGTCCAGGTCGAACAGGGAGGCGACCTCGCTCGCGGCGACGAGATGCCCGTTGTGGACGGGGTCGAAGGTCCCGCCCATCACGCCGAGTCGCACGGACGGACCCTAACCCCGTTCGACCTGCACACGCCCGCCACGCCCCGGCGGACGGGAGATGTCCCACAAAGCAACCCACCGGACAGGCCCTGTGGACGGCCCCCACGCCTGTGGACGGCCGGACCCCCCGCAGCGCGATCCGGCTAGGCTGACGGCAAGGCCGCCGGCCAGCCCCGTCCCACCGCGAGGAGGCGCCGCCCATGCCGACCAGTCCGCGCGCGGGTAAGCCCGCCGCACCCGAGGACCTCATCGACGTCGACGCGCTGCTCGCCGCCTACCACGACATCCATCCGGATCCCGCCGATCCGGCGCAACGGGTGGCGTTCGGGACATCGGGCCACCGGGGTTCGGCGCTGCGCGGCTCGTTCAACGCCGACCACATCCTCGCGACCACCCAGGCGATCTGCGACTACCGGGCGTCCGCCAGGGTCGACGGCCCGCTGTTCATCGGGGTCGACACGCACGCGCTGTCGGCGCCGGCGCTCGCCAGTGCGCTGGAGGTGCTCGTCGCCAACGGCGTCGCCGTGCGCATCGCCCCGGACGGCGAGGCCACGCCCACGCCGGTGATCTCGCACGCGATCCTCGCGCACAACCGCGAGCGCGCCGGGTCCGCCGCGGGCGGGGGGCGCGGCCTCGCGGACGGCATCGTCGTCACTCCCTCGCACAACCCGCCGGCCGACGGTGGCTTCAAGTACAACCCGACCCACGGCGGCCCGGCCGACACCGCCGTCACGAAGGTCATCCAGGACCGGGCCAACGCGCTGCTGACGGCCGGGCTCACCGGCGTCGTCCGGGTCCCCCACGAGCGGGCCCGCGCCGCCGCCACCGTGCACGACTTCCTCGGCGCCTACGTCGACGACCTGGCCGACGTGATCGACCTGGACGCGATCCGCGGCGCCGGGGTGCGCATCGGCGTCGATCCGCTCGGCGGCGCGAGCCTGGTGTACTGGCAGGCCCTCGCCGAGCGGTACAAGCTCGACCTGGACGTCGTGAACACCACCGTCGACCCGACCTTCGGCTTCATGACGACCGACTGGGACGGGAAGATCCGGATGGACCCGTCGTCCCCCTACGCGATGGCCTCCCTGCTGCGCCTGGCCGGCTCGTTCGACGTCGCGCTCGCCAACGACGCCGACGCCGACCGGCACGGCGTGGTCACCCCGGGCGCGGGGCTGCTGAACCCGAACCACTTCCTGTCCGCGGCGATCGAGTACCTGTTCGGCCACCGGGCCGCCTGGCCCGCCGGGACGGCGATCGGCAAGACGCTGGTCAGCTCCAGCATGATCGACCGGGTCGGCGCGGGCCTCGGGCGCGGCGTCGTCGAGGTGCCGGTGGGCTTCAAGTGGTTCGTCGAGGGGCTCGCCGACGGCACGCTCGGATTCGGCGGTGAGGAGAGCGCCGGCGCGTCGTTCCTGCGCCGCGGCGGCGGGGTGTGGACGACGGACAAGGACGGCCTCATCGCCTGCCTGCTCGCCGCGGAGATGACGGCGGTCACCGGCCGTGATCCCGCCACGCTCTACCAGGAGCTGACCGAGCGGCACGGCGCGCCGGCCTATCGCCGCGTCGACGCGCCGGCCACCCCCGCGCAGAAGAAGGTGCTGGCCGCGCTGACCCCGGCGAGCCTCGGCGCGACCGCGCTGGCCGGCTCCCCGGTGACCGCGGCCCTGTCGCACGCGCCCGGCAACGGCGCCGCGATCGGCGGGGTGAAGGTCGTCACCGACGACGCCTGGTTCGCCGCCCGCCCGTCGGGAACCGAGGACGTCTACAAGATCTACGCGGAGAGTTTCCGCGGCCCCGGCCATCTGGACGAGGTCATCGCCGAAGCCCAGACGATCGTCGACGCCGCCCTCGTCGGCGCCTGACCGCGCCCTCCCTCACGAAGCGGTCGGCGGCGGGTCCGTCGCCGCGTTCCGCGCGACGCGGGTGAACGCGGCGTACGCCGGTCGCAGCACGTCCCGCAGGTCCGCCGACCCGTCGACGACCAGCGGCCCGCACTGGTCGAGCAGCCCGTCGGGGGGGTCGGCGGGCACGCGGCCGGAGCCGGCGTCACCGACGGACTCCGCGTCAGCGCCGGATCCGCCGTCGCCGGAGGACCCGAGGTCGTCGACAGGTCGCAGGATGCCGCCGGTCCAGAAGACGCCGGGGTCCGGGGCGGCGGTCGACGATCCGTCGGCCTCGGTCGCGGCCTCGCCGGGCTGGGTGTCGGGGACAGGAGCGGGGATGCCGCGGTGGGTACGCAGGCCGTCGAGGAGGACGTCGCGTTCCCGGCCGCGCAGCGCGAGGACCTCGAACGGATCGCGGTCGAGATGCTCGGCGAGGGCGTGGCAGGCGGCCGCGAGATGAGCGCACGGTCGCTGCCAGTCGGGGCAGGAGCAGTCCATCGCGAGGTCGTCCGCGCCGGTCGGCAGAGGGGACAGGCCGAGCGCGGTGAAGACCCGGTCGATGTCCGCCGGCACCGTCCCAGCCAACAGCGACGCGGCGTAGCCGG
Organism: Frankia sp. RB5; assembly: GCF_059816245.1. Lineage (NCBI taxonomy): Bacteria > Bacillati > Actinomycetota > Actinomycetes > Frankiales > Frankiaceae > Frankia > Frankia sp. RB5. Next base: position 96,621 of record NZ_JCBATA010000002.1, on the reverse strand, counting down.
CCCGTGCGGCCAGCGCCCGCTCCAGGCGCGCCCACTGCCCGCCGGAGAACGTCCCGAACGCCAGCCTCGCCTTGTGCACCTCGTCCTCGCCGTCACGCACCAGGGCGACGACCAGGTTCCCCGACCGGCGCACGCTGATCACCGCGCCGGCCCGCACCAGCCGGCGGCCGCCACGCACCGCGCCGGTCATCCCCAGCTCCTCGATCAGCGCCAGGAAGCGCCGGGACCAGTCGGAATGCCCGGAGGCCGCCATCACCCCGCACCGCCCTCGGCCAGGCCGCGCACGGCCGCCCCGGGCTCAGCCGCCCCGCCGTCGATCACCTCGGCGGACGCGGACAGCGTGCACAGGTCCCGCAGCTGGCTCGTCGACAGGCCGGCCAGCCACGACTCCCCGCCCACGATCATGCTGCGGGCCAGCGCCGTCTTGTCGGCGAGCATCCGGTCGATCCGCTCCTCCAGGGTGCCCATGCACACCAACGTCCGGACCTGCACGCCGCGGCGCTGGCCGATCCGATGGGCCCGGTCCGTGGCCTGCGCCTGCGCCGCCGGGTTCCACCAGCGGTCCAGGTGGATCACGTGGTTGGCGGCGGTGAGGGTCAGCCCGGTCCCGCCGGCCTTGAGGGACAGCAGGAAGATCCCCGGGCCGTGCCCGCGCTGGAACCGTTCGACCATCGCGTCGCGGCGGGCCCGCGGCACCCCGCCATGCAGGAACGGCACGTCAACGCCGAACCGCTCCGCGAGGTAGGGGGCAAGCATCGCGCCATAACGGGCGTACTGGGTGAAGCAGAGCGCCCGCTCACCGTCGGCCGTGATCCGTTCCAGCAGTTCCTCCAGCCGGGCCAGCTTGCCCGAGCGCCCGGCCAGCGGGGAGCCGTCGTCCAGCAGGTGCGCCGGATGGTTGCAGACCTGCTTGAGCCGGGTCATCGCGGCGAGGATGGCGCCCTTGCGCCGGGCCGGGGAGGTGTCGGCGAGCCGTTCGAGCATGTCGTCGACCACCGCCCGGTACAACGACGCCTGCTCGGCGGTCAGCACGCACAGATCACGGAACTCCATCTTCTCCGGCAGGTCCGCGAGCACCGCCGGGTCGCTCTTGATCCGGCGCAGCAGGACGGGCCGGAGGCGGCGGCGCAGCCGGGCGGCGGCCTGCGCGTCGTCGTAGCGCTCGATCGGCACGGCGTAGCGGGCCCGGAACCGCGACGCGCCGCCGAGCAGGCCCGGGTTGAGGACGTGCATGATCGACCAGAGGTCGGCCAGCCGGTTCTCCACCGGGGTGCCGGTGAGCGCGACGCGATGGCGGGCGGGCAGCTGGCGCACGGCCCCGGCCAGCTGGATGCCGCTGTTCTTGATCTGCTGTGCCTCGTCGAGCACGATCCGGTCCCAGCTCAGCGAGGCGAGCGCCGCCGCGTCCCGGCGCACCACCGAATAGGTGGTGATGACGAGGTCGTGGCGGGCGGCGACAGCGACGAAGGCGCCCCCGACCGCCCGATCGGCCGCGTGGTGGACGTGGATCCGCAGGCCGGGCGCGGCGCGGGCGGCCTCCCGCTCCCAGTGGCCGACGACCGATGTGGGGCACACGACCAGCGTCGGCGCCCGTGGGCCCGCCTCCCGGGCGAACAGCTCCAGGGCCAGCACCTGCACCGTCTTGCCGAGACCCATGTCGTCGGCGAGCAGCGCGCCGACGCTCACCCGGTCCAGGAACGCGAGCCAGGCGAGCCCGCGGCGCTGGTAGGGCCGCAGCTCGACCGCCAGCCCCGCCGGCGGGTCGACGAACTCCACCTGGTCGTCCTGCGCTCCCCCAGCAGTGCCTATGCCGCCCGCGCCGGCCGCTGCGCCGCCCGGCCCCGCGAGTAGACCGCCGAGCCAGCCGTCCGCGCTGACCTCGATGTCCAGATCGGCGAGGGCGTCCGGATCGACGAGGCCGGCCCGCACACGATCCGGCGGCGGCCCGATGCCCGCGTCTGGGCGCAGGTCCGGGTCCGCCAGCCGCCCCACCCCAGCAGGTCCCGCCGGCTCAGGGTCGGCAGCGGGCAACAGGCCGGCGTGGCCGAGGACGTCGCGGGCTGTCATCCGCGCGCCGGCCTGCTCCCGTAGCCGCGCCAGACCGGCGGCCAGCAGGTCGGGGTCGACATGAGTCCAACGGCCCCGGACCCGGACCAGCGGCATCTTGGCGGCGGCGAGTTCGGCGAGCTCCGCCTGGCTGAGCCGTTCACCGCCCAGCGAGACGCTCCAACGGAAGTCCACCAGCTGGTCGAGGCTCATCGCCGCGTCGCGGACGCTCGGGACGACCGGCTGGGCGCAGCGCACGCCCAGCCCCAGCGACACCCGGGCGCGCCGGCGCCACCATGACGGCACCAGCACGGCGAGTCCGGCCCGTTCCAGGCCGTCGGCCGCGCGCAGGAAGGCGTACGCCTCGTTCACGTCCAGAATCAGTCCGGTCGGGCGGGTCTCGAGCAGCGCGCGGCGCACCAGCGGCCAGACGGACGCGGCCCGGCCGAGCCCGGCGAGCAGCGTGTCCTGGGGATGATCCGCCCACACCGCGAGCCGGTCGGCCCGCCCATCCCAGACGCGGTCCGCCCCGACCAGCAGACTCCGGTCGACGAGCGGCTGCAGCAGGAACTCCACCCGCCACTGTGCCGCGGGGTCCGCGGCGTCGGCGGGCTCGTGCAACCGCAGGCAGACCCGCGCCGTCGACGCCCGCAGCACCCCACCGCGCCAGCCCTCGACCCGCGCGGCGAGCTCCCGCACCGCCTGCCCCGGCCCGGTGACGACCGCCCTGGACACCTCCTCCACACCGGCACCGAGCATCTCTCCCGTACCGACACCGGCCGCTTCCCCGGCTCCGGCGCCACGGCCCTCGCCAGCCGAAGCGGACGCCGCCGGCCATGGGCCGAGCGCGGCCACCCAACGGGTGACGAGCGCACCAGACCTCGGCTCCGGGACGAGGTGATGGCCCGCCGCCGCGAGCCGACGGCGGACGACGGCGTCGACCAGGTCATCCAGCGCCCGTCGCAGGACATCGCCCCGCGCGGTGGCCTCGCCGCAAGCCGATGCCGACGCGGTGGCGCCGCCCCAGCCCGACGTCCGATCGGCACGCGCCATCCGACCGGCACGCGCCATCGGATGGGCGCGCGACGCCGAACGCGCGGGCAGCGGCGCATGGGCACGCACCACCGGGGGCATCGCGTCGCGCAGGGCGTCGAAACGTGCCGCGTCCGCGCCGGTCAGCACCGGCGCCCATGCGGCGCGGACGGTCCCCTCTCCCGTGCGTGCCGTCGGCAGGACGCGTCCGCGGTCCACCAGATCGACCGCGAGGTCGCGGATCAGCAGCAGGAACCGGAACGACGCCGCCGGCACCCAGCCGGAGGCTCCCGCGGCGGCCGACCGCTCCAGATCCGCGAGCGGCCGGTCGACGAGGTGCGGATCAGCGAGATCCAGCGTGATCACACTGACCCGCCAGCGCCGCTGCGACGGGCGTCCTGCCAGCGCCGTGCCCTGGTCAGGCCCCTGGTCAGGCATGGTGTCGGCGACATCGACATCGATGTCAGCACCGGCATCGGCGGGCGAGACCGCAGGAATCGCCGACAGCGGTGGGCCACCGGCGTCGGTGTCGGCGGGCAGGCTCGCGAGGGTCGGTGACCGAAGCGGGCCGGCGGCGTCGCTGGGAAGCAGCACCGGCGCCTGGCTGACGGGATACACGTCCCCGCCAAGCGCCGCGCGCACGGCCCGCCGCAGGTCCACCGCCCGTGCGGCAAAGGGATGCCGCCCAGCCGCTATCAAGCCGGTCTGGTCCGAGGGCCAGCGCGATGCGTCCTCAGCCCACACCACCGGGCCGTGCGGCCCAAGCAGCCCGTGAAGCACCAGCACCCGCGCCATCACCTCCGGTGGCCACCCGGCCGTCCACCGGCGCGGACCGTTCCGCGCATCACCGTCCACTCTCCCCCGCCGCCCAGCCCAAGGACACCCCGGGCCCGCCCGCCGCGGCGAGGGCCACGCCGTCAGCCCGCCTCGTGAATACTCCTCCTCGCCCCAACGCCGCCAGGAGTTCCCGTTTGGACCGACACACCGCGGGCCGTCCACCTGCTGCCCGTGAGAACGCGGCGGGCAGACGGCGGTCAGGAGGGGAGGATGCGTTCGATGAAGTCCTGGAGCTGCTCGACGTTGCGGCATTCGACCATCTCGTCGACGAGGTTGGCGTAGACGTCGGTGGCCGAGTCGCCGGAGCCCCAGTAGCCGCGGGGCTCCGGGTTGAGCCAGTAGGAGTGGCGGGCCTGCGCGCACAGCTGGCGGAACACCGGCGCGGACGTCGGCCGGTAGTTGTTGCGGGCGTCGCCGAGGACGAGCAGGGAGGTGCGCGGGCCCACCGCGTCCGGGTAGCGCTCGGCGAAGACCTCGATGGCGTGGCCGTAGTCGCTGTGCCCGTCGAGCCAGACCAGGTCGGCCTCGCTGGAGATGCGCGCCATCATGTCGCCGAGGTCGAGGCCACGCAGGAAGCGGCTCACCTCGTCGGTGGTGTCGATGAACGCGAACGCGCGGACCTTCGCGAACTGCTCGCGCAGGGCGTGGGTGAGCATCAGGGTGAAGTGCGCGAACGACGACACCGAGCCGGAGACGTCGCACAGCACGACGAGCTCGGGCTTGTGCGGCTTGTGCGGGCGGTGCTTCGTCTCGACGGGCACGCCGCCGGTGGCGAGCGACGCGCGCACCGTGCGTCGGAAGTCGAGCCGGCCGGCACGGCCGAGGCGGCGGCGCGCGGTGAGCCGGGTGGCCAGGCGCCGGGCCAGCGGGTACACCTGCCGGCGCAGGTCGACGAGGTCACGCTGGGAGGCGCGCAGGAACTCGACCTGGTCGGCGAGCGGCTTCACGGCGGTGCGCTCGACCGCGTCGATGCCGCGTTCCTCCGCCATCCGCCGGCGCACCTCACCGGCGACCATGTCCTCGAACGCCCGGATGCGGTCGGCGATCGTCTGGCGGGCGACCCGTTCGGCGAGCCCGCCGCGCTCGGCGTCGCCGAGCAGCGCGGACAGCAGGTCGGCGACGAGTGTCTCGGCGGACATCGCCCGCAGCACCCGGTAGAGGAACCACGACCTCCCGGCGCTGCCGAGGCCCGCGCCGAACGATCCGACGGCCTGGCGGGCCAGTGCCCGCAGCGTCTCGTCATCGCCGTCGCGCAGCGCGTCGAGCAGGTCGGCGCGCAGCGCCTGGCGCAGCGCGTCGAGCTCCTCGGGGGTGAGATCGCGGGCTGGTGCCTCGCTGTCGGTGGGCGCCCCGTCGGCCGCGTCCCCACCGTCGCCGGCCCGCGGGTCGTTGACCCCGTCGCCGATCCGCGGGGGGAAGTACAGGTCGAACAGCGTGTCGAAGGCAGGACGGTACAGCGGCCGCTTGCACATCGTCGCCGCGAACGCCTCCCGCACGGCGTCCCGGTCGGCCCAGCCGAGCGCGCCGATCGCGGCGGCGGCGTCCACCGTCTCGGCGCTGCTGACCGGCACGCCGGCACGGCGCAGCGCGGCGGTGAAGTCGACGGTGCGGTCCAGCAGGTTCATGCCGGCGTCCTCGGGGTCAGTTCGCGGCGAGCTTGAGGTGGTCGATGGCGCGGGCGTGGTCGCTCGCATGCTTGAGGACGACGCCGAGGGTCGAGGCGACGGCGGCCTCGTCGAAGGTGTCGAAACCGAGGGCCAGCACGGTGTGCGCCCAGTCGATCGACTCGGCGATGGACGGCGCCTTCTTCAGCTCCATCGCACGCAGCGCCCGCACGATGCGCACCAGCGACTCCGCCAGCTTCTCCGGCAGGTCGGGGACGCGGGCGAGCACGATCTCCTTCTCCCGCTCGGCGCTGGGGTAGTCGAGGTTGAGGTAGAGGCAGCGCCGCTTGAGCGCCTCGGACAGCTCGCGGGTGGCGTTGGAGGTCAGGACGACGAACGGGCGGCGCGCGGCGGTGATCGTGCCGAGCTCGGGGATCGTCACCTGGAAGTCCGAGAGCACCTCCAGCAGCAGGCCCTCCACCTCGACGTCCGCCTTGTCCGTCTCGTCGACGAGCAGCACGGTGGGCTCGGTGCGGCGGATGGCCGTCAGCAGCGGACGGGAGAGCAGGAACTCCTCGCTGAAGATGTCGTCGTGGGCCTGCTGCCAGCCCTCGCCGCCATCGGCGTCGGACCCGGCGCCGGCCTGGATGCGCAGCAGCTGCTTCTTGTAGTTCCACTCGTAGAGCGCGCGGGCTTCGTCGAGCCCCTCGTAGCACTGCAGCCGGATCAGCTCGGCGCCCACCGAGCTCGCCAGCGCCTTCGCGAGCTCGGTCTTGCCCACACCGGCGGGGCCCTCGACGAGCAGCGGCTTGTGTAGCCGGTCGGCGAGGAAGACGGTGGTGGCGATCGCCTCATCCGCGAGATACCCGGTCGCGCGCAGGCGCTCTCGCACGTCCGCGACGTCAGCGAACGCGTGTTCCTGAAGCGGCATGGCTACCTTCCGTCCCCACGTCAAGCATCGCAACGTCCATAGTGCCAGCAACGCGCCCCAGACGCGGCACTACGTCATGCGCGTACCGTTTGGGCAGTTTTGCACCCACAGCGCGAGCGGAGACGGTCAGTCGATCCGCTCGTAGGCCGGCAGGGTGAGGAACTCGGCGAACGTGTCCCCGAGGGCCGTCTCCTCGAAGACCGCCGCCGCGTCCTTCCACCGGCCGCCGCCGAAGGCGTCCGCGCCGACGGTGTCGCGGATCTCGTCGAGCACCTCGGCGAGCGTGGCGCGCACCAGCTCGGCGGTGACCGGCCGGCCGTCCTCGAGCGTGGCGCCGGCCGCGATCCACTGGAAGATCTGGCTGCGGGAGATCTCGGCGGTGGCCGCGTCCTCCATCAGGTTGTCGATGCCGACCGCGCCGGTCCCGCGCAGCCAGCTCTCCAGGTAGCGCACGCCGACGCTGACGTTGCCGCGCAGACCCGCGGCGGTGATCGAACCCGGGGTGGCGCGCACGTCGAGCAGCTCGGCGGCGCTCACCGCGACCTCGGGCCGCTGCCGCGTGAGCTGGTTCGGCGCGTCCCCCAGCACCGCGCTGAACACCTCGGTGCACACCGGCACCAGGTCGGGATGGGCCACCCAGCTGCCGTCGAAGCCGTCGCCGGACTCCCGCTCCTTGTCGGCGCGGACCTTCGCCAGCGCCACCGCGTTGACCTCCGGATCACGCCGGGACGGGATGAACGCCGCCATCCCGCCGATGGCATGGGCACCGTGGCGGTGGCAGGTCGACACCAGCAGCTCGGTGTAGGCGCGCAGGAACGGGACGGTCATCGTCACGCTGTTGCGGTCGGGCAGCAGGAACTCCGCCGGCCGGGACGCGAATGTCTTGATGGTGGAGAACATGTAGTCCCAGCGGCCGGCGTTGAGCCCCGCCGAGTGTTCCCTCAGCTCGTAGAGGATCTCCGCCATCTCGAACGCGGCCGGCAGCGTCTCGATGAGCACGGTCGCCCGGACCGTGCCCACCGGCAGGCCGAGCTCGGCCTGGGCGGCGGTGAACACGTCGTTCCACAGCCGGGCCTCGAGGTGGGACTCCATCTTCGGCAGGTAGAAGTACGGGCCGACGCCGGCGGCGAGCAGGGCCCGCGCGTTGCGGAACAGGTGCAGGCCGGCGTCGAAGAGGGCGGCGACGATCGGCTCGCCGTCGACGACGACGTGCCGCTCGGGCAGGTGCCAGCCGCGCGGGCGCACGACGAGCGTCGCGGTCGTCTCGTTCAGCGCGTAGCGGCGGCCGTCCGGGGTGACATGGGTGAGCGTGCCGGCGATCGCCGCGGTGAGGTTGAGCTGCCCGCCGACCATGTTCGCCCAGGTCGGGACGTTGGCGTCCTCCAGGTCGGCCATGAACACCTTCGCGCCGCTGTTGAGCGCGTTGATGAGCATCTTCGCGTCGGTCGGCCCGGTGATCTCCGCGCGACGGTCGACGAGGCCCGGCGCGGGCGGGGCGACCTGCCAGTCGCCGGCGCGGACGTCCGCCGTCTCGGCGAGGAAGTCCAGGCTCGCGCCGGCGGCGATCGCGGCGCGCCGGGTGGCACGGGCGGCGAGCAGCTCGTCGCGGCGGGCGGCGAACGTGCGGTGCAGGCCCGCGACGAAAGCGACCGCGTCGTCGGTGAGCACCTCGTCGACCTGCGCCGGGCTCAGCCCCGGCACGTCCCGCACGACGGTGACCCCCTGCGTGCTCACGCCGTCCAACGCGCCCATGCCCATCCCCTTCCTGCGGTGACCGGCGGGTTCCGAACCGCCGGGCGCCGCCGGCGCCCCGCTCCCGCCTTCCCCAGTCTCGGGGCTGGACCGGGCGCACGCACCCGTTGGCGCCTCGGATCACGGCTGTGGGCACGGTCCCGCGCGCTGTCCTCGGACGCGGCCGGCACGCTTCGCGCGGTCAGCTCACCAGGTGGCCGTCACCGATGCCCACCCAGGTGGTGGAGGTGAGCTCGGGCAGCCCCATCGGGCCGCGGGCGTGCAGTTTCTGGGTGGAGATGCCGATCTCGGCGCCCATCCCGAAGCGCTCACCGTCGGTGAACCTGGTCGACGCGTTCACCATCACCGCAGCGCTGTCACAGGTCGCGACGAACCGCTGGGAGGCGCGCAGCGACCGGGTGACGATCGCCTCGGTGTGGCCGCTGCTCCATCGGCGGATGTGCGCGACCGCGTCGTCGAGGGACTCCACGACGCGCACGGCCATGTCCAGCGAGAGGTACTCGGCGGCCCAGTCGTCGTCGGTGGCGGGCACGGCGGCCGGGTCGATGGCGCGCACCGCCTCGTCGCCGTGCACGGTCACGCCCGCCTCGCGCAGCGCCGCCAGCACCCGCGGCAGGAAGGCGGCGGCCACGTCCCGGTGGACCAGCAGCGTCTCCGCCGAGTTGCACACCGAGACCCGCTGCGCCTTCGCGTTCACCGTGATGGCGAGGGCCTGGTCGAGATCGGCCTCCGCGTCGACGTAGACGTGGCAGTTGCCGACTCCGGTCTCGATCACCGGGACCGTCGACTCCTCGACCACGGCGCGGATGAGCCCGGCGCCGCCGCGCGGGATGAGCACGTCGACCAGGCCGCGCAGACGCATCAGGTGCTTGACCGACTCGTGGTCGAGCCCCGGCACGAGCTGTACCGCGTCGGCCGGCAGCCCGCCGGCGGCGGCCGCGTCACGCAGCACGGCGACGAGCGCGGCGTTGGAGCGGGCGGCCGAGGCGCTGCCGCGCAGCAGCACCGCGTTGCCGCTCTTGAGGCACAGGCCGGCGGCGTCGACCGTGACGTTGGGGCGGGCCTCGTAGATGATCCCGACGACGCCGAGCGGGACGCGCACCTGGCTGAGCCGGATGCCGTTGGGCAGCACCGAGCCGCGCACCACCACGCCGACCGGATCCTCGAGCGTCGCGACCTGGCGCAGCCCCGCGGCCATCGCCTCCAGGCGGGCCGGGGTGAGAGTCAGCCGGTCGACCATCGCGCCGGCGGTGCCGGCGGCGCGGGCGGCGTCGACGTCCTCGGCGTTGGCGGCGAGGATCTCCACCGACCGGTCGAGCAGGGCGTCGGCCATCGCGAGCAGGACGCGGTCCTTGTCCGCGCGGCTCGTCGGGGCGAGCTGGGCCGCAGCCGCCCTGGCGCGAACCGCAACGTCTCGGACAGCCTCCGCAGAGGTGCTCATCTCGGACCCTCCATCAGTGCGGGTGCCGCGGCGCGACCCACCCTCCTGAGGCTACCGGCGCCCGAGCACCGCCGCGCCGTCTCCCGGACGCCCGCCCGCCGGCGTCCCGTCGCCACGTCTACATCAAGATCCGAGGCGCCAGCCGCAGCTACACGATCGACTGCATCCATGACCCCACGAAGTCGACCTGGTGCGCGTGATGGCCGACGACCATGATTGCCGGCCAGGACTGCGCGCCGCCTACACCGCCTGGCCCCCGCGCGACGGTCACCCAGATGGACCGATCACGGCCGGGATCGACCCCCGTTGCCGGCCGGGCGCCCCCGCCTGCCTAACGTGCTCGCATGCTCGCCCTGCACACCTCCGACTGGCATCTCGGCCGCGGGCTGCACGGCCACGACCTGCTCACCGCCCAGGCCGCGTTCGTCGACCACCTGGTCGAGGTCGTCCGCGCCGAGGCGGTCGACGTCGTGCTCGTCTGCGGCGACGTGCACGACCGGGCGATCCCGCCGGTGCGCGCGCTCGAACTGTTCGACGAGGCGCTGTCGCGGCTGCGCGACGCGGCCACCCGGGTCGTGGTGATCAGTGGCAACCACGACGCCGCCCGCCGCCTCGGCGACAAGGCCGGTCTGCTCGACCCGCGCATCCGCATCCGCACGGATCCGTCGGCCCTGGCCCGGCCAGTCGTCCTCGACGACGCCCATGGCCCGGTGCGGATCTACCCCGTCCCGTACCTCGAACCCGCCGTGGCCCACACGCTGCTCCCCGAGCCTCCCGACGAGAACGACGAGGACGAGAAGGAGGACGAGGACGAGAAGCAGGTGGTGGCCCGGCCGTCGCCGGTGGCGACCATGGGGCGGGCGATGCGGGCCGTGCGCGCCGATCTGGCCGGGCATCCGGGGGCTCGTTCGGTCGTGCTCGCGCACGCGTGGGTGACCGGGGGCGCGGCCAGCGACAGCGAGCGGGACATCTCGGTCGGTGGGCTCGGCAACGTGCCGGCGAGCCTGTTCGACGGCGTCACCTACACGGCGCTCGGCCATCTGCACCGCCCGCAGGCGATCTCCCCCGCCGTGCGCTACAGCGGGTCTCCGATGGCGTTCTCGTTCTCCGAGGCGTCCGACCGCAAGGCGTCGCTGCTCGTCGAGTTCGGCCGTGACGGGCTCGGGGCCGTGCACGACGTGCCCGCGCCGGTCACGCGCCGCCTGACCGTGCTGCGCGGCACCCTCACCGACCTGCTGGGCTCGCCCGCGTACGCCGCGCACGAGGACGACTTCGTCGCCGCCGTGCTGACCGACCCGGTGCGGCCGATGGAGGCGATGGCCACCCTGCAGCGCCGCTTCCCGTTCGCGCTGCGCCTGGCGCACGAGCCGCCCGCCGGCGAGGGCGACGAGCGGACCTTCGGCGAGCGGACCCGGGGCCGCACCGACCTGGAGATCGCCATCGCGTTCGTCGCGCACGTGCGCGGGTCGACGCCCACGGACCGGGAACGGGCGCTGCTCGCGCAGGCGCTGGACGCGGCCCGGCTCGCCGAGGACGCTGCCTGATGCGCCCGCACCGGCTGAGCCTGGAGGCGTTCGGCGCCTTCCCCGGACGCGTCGACCTCGACCTCGACCAGGCAGGCGCCGGGGGCCTGCTGCTGCTGTGCGGGGAGACCGGCGGCGGTAAGACGACCCTGCTCGACGCGCTCGGCTTCGCCCTGTTCGGCGAGGTGCCGGGCCTGCGCGGCAAGCTGGCCGGCGGCCCTGACCTGAGGTCCCATCACGCCGGGGCGTCGGTGCGGCCGTGGGTGAGCCTGGAGTTCACCGTCGCGGCCGAGCGGTACCTGATCACCCGAAGTCCCGCCTGGGACCGGCCGCGGCGCGGCGGCGCCACCTCGCGGACGCATCCCACCGCGACGTTGGAACGCCGTGTCGGCGGCGGCGAGTGGGAGACGCTCGCGACCCGCCCGCAGGACGTCGGGCACGAGATCGGGCTGCTGCTCGGGATGACGCACGACCAGTTCTTCCAGGTCGTGATGCTGCCGCAGGGCCGTTTCGCCGACTTCCTGCAGGCCGACCACGACGACCGGGAGAAGCTGCTCAAGCGGCTGTTCCGAGTCAGCCGCTTCGAGTTCACCGAGCAGTGGCTGCACGACCGGGCCAAGAACGGCCGCGCCGACCTCGACGAGGCGACCGCCGACCTGCGCCGGGTCGCCGCCCGCGTCGCCCAGGCCGCAGCCGTGCCCGAGCCGGCCGAGGACGCTTTCGACGACCCGGCCTGGGCCGCCCAGCTGGCCATCACCGCCGCTCAGGAGGCCGCGGCGGCCGACGCCGCGCGGGAGGCGACCCGGGCCGCGCTCGACACCGCCGAGGCCACGCTGCGGGCCACCCGCGAGCTCGCCGGCCGCGTCGCGCGCCGCCGGGCGCTGACGGCCCGCCGCGACGAGCTCACCGCCGACCAGCCCCGCGTCGACGCCCTCGCCGCGACCGCCGACGCCGCCCGCCGCGCCGCCGTCATCACTCCGGCGCTGACCGAGCTGCGCCGCCTCACCGACAGCGCCCGCGACACCCGCGAGCTCGCGGACGCGGCCCAGCGCACGCTGGCCGAGCACCCCGCCGACCTGCTGCCGGCCGAGGACGCCCACGCCGGCGACATGATCGCGCGGCTCACCGCCCAGGCGCGGGCCGCCCACGTCGAGATCGGCCGGTTGGACGGGCTGACCCGTGCCCTCGACGACGCCGAGCGCGACGCCGTCGAGGCCAGCGCCGCCGCCGCCGAGGCCGCCGCGCACCACCGCGAGGCGGACACCCTCGACGAGCGGTTGCGCACCGAGCTGCCCGCGCTTCGCGCCGCCGCCGACGCCCGGGTCGCCGCCGCCCGGCAGGCCACCACCACCCTGCCCGGCCTGGTCGAACGTGCCCGCTGGGCCCGCGAGCTCGCCGAGGCCGTCGACGCCCATCGCGACGCGGTCACCGACGCGGACACCGCGGGCACAGCCGCCCACGCCGCCCGGGCCCACGCCGACGAGGTGCGCCGGGAGCGGATCGACGCGATGACGGCGGAGCTCGCCGCCGCCCTCGTCGACGACACCCCCTGCCCGGTCTGCGGTTCCCTTGACCATCCCGACCCGACCGAGGTCCGGGCCCGCCCGGTGAGCAAGGACGAGGAGATCACCGCCACCCGGGAGGCGGACCGGCTCGCCGCCGACGCCGCCGACGCCGTGGGCACCGTCCGCCGCCGCGACGAACGCGTCCGCACCCTGCACGCCGAACTCACCCGCACCTCCAGCCTGACCGACCCGACCGACCTGACCGACCCGACCGACCCGACCGACCGGACCGACCCGACCGACCGGACCGACCCGACTGATCTGGCTGACCTGGCTGACGTCGACGCGCTCCCTGGCGTCGAGCAGCTGCTGGACGTGTCGGTGCCGGCGGCGTCGCACGGCCTGACGACGTTCGTCGACACGCTGGACGACGCCGTCGTGGCGCGCACCACCGCCGCGGCCGATCTCGTCGGCGCCGAGGCGGCACAGCGCGACGTGCAGGAGGCGGAGCGGGACACGGCGACCCAGCTCGCGGCGCTGCGCACGGCGGCGGCCTCGGCGCGGCGGCGCGCGTCCGACGCCCGAGACCGTTCCACCCGTGGGTTCGCCGACATTCCGGACGGCCTGCGGGATGGTGACGCCCTCGCCGGCCGACTGGCAGCCATACACTCCCTGGCCGACGACGCCGAGGCCGCCCGCGGCGCCGAGCTCGCCGCCGAGCAGGCCCGCACCACCCACGTCGACGCCGGGCTCGCCACGCTCGACCTCGTCCGGCAGGCCGGGTTCGCCGACCTGGACGAAGCCGCCGCGGCCGGGCGCGACGCCGCCTGGCTGCGCGACACCGACGCCGAGGTCCGCGAGCGCCGCGACGAGCTGGCCGCCCTCACCGCCGCCCTCGCCGGCAACGAGCTCGCCGTCGACCCCGAGGCCGCCCTCCCCCTCACCGAGCACGAGACGGCCACCGACACCGCCCGCACAGCCCACGAGCAGGCCGTCGCCGCCCAGGCCCAGGCCACCCAGCGGGCCGCCGAACTCGCCGAGCTGCACGCCGAGCACGCCGACGGCCTCGAGGCGCTGGGCCCGCTGCGCGCCGGCGTCGAGGAGCTCGTGCACCTGGCGGACCTCGCCGCCGGAAGGGGCGGCAACACCGCCGGCATGCCGCTGTCGAGCTTCGTGCTCGCCGCCCGGCTGGAGGAGGTGGCGGCCGCGGCCAGCCGGCGCCTCGCCGCGATGAGCTCCGGCCGGTTCACCCTCGTTCACGACACCGAGGCCCGCCGGGACAAGCGCCGCCGCGCCGGCCTCGGCCTGCTCGTCGAGGACGCCTGGACCGGCCGACGCCGGCACACCCGGACTCTCTCCGGCGGCGAGACGTTCCAGGCGGCGCTGTCGCTGGCCCTGGGGCTCGCCGACGTCGTCACCGCCGAGACCGGCGGGCGGCGCCTCGACGCCCTGTTCGTCGACGAGGGCTTCGGCACCCTCGACGCCGACAGCCTCGACGAGGTGATGAGCGTCCTCGACGAACTGCGTTCCGGCGGCCGTCTCGTCGGCATCGTCAGCCACGTCACCGAACTCCGCCAGCGCATCCCCCACCAGATCCGCGTCATCAAGGAGACCGCCGGCAGCCGCGTCGAGACGACGGCGTAGTCCCGCCGCTGGCGGCGACCACGGGTCAGCGGGAGGGCAGGAGGAGGACGAGGTCGTCGCGGTGGATGACCTCGCGTTCGTAGGAGGGGCCGAGGTCGGCGGCGAGTTCGGCGGTGCTGCGGCCGAGCATGACGGGCAGCTCGGCGGCGTCGAAGGCGACCAGGCCGCGGGCGACGGGCTGGCCGTCGGGGTCGACGAGGTCCACCGGGTCGCCGGCGGCGAAGTCGCCGTCCACGGCGAGGATGCCGGCGGGCAGCAGCGACGCCCGGCGGCGCACCACGGCGGCGACCGCCCCCGCGTCCAGGCGCAGCCGGCCCTCGGGGGCGGTGGCGTGCGCGAGCCAGAGCAGCCTGGAGGCGCGGCGCGGGCCGGTCGGGTGGAACACGGTGCCGACGTCGTCGCCGCGCAGCGCGGGGGCGGCGTTCGCCGCCGAGGTGATGATCGCGCGCAGCCCGCCGGAGGCCGCCATCCGCGCCGCCTCGATCTTGGTGGCCATGCCGCCGACGCCGACGCCCGCTGTGCCCGTGCCGCGCGCGGTCAGACCGGCGAGGTCGGCGTCCGAGCGGACCTCACGGACCAGGTTCGCCGGGCCGAGCCGCGGGTTCGCGTCGTACAGGCCGTCGACGTCGGAGAGCAGCACCAGCAGGTCGGCCGAGACCAGGTGGGCGACGATCGCGGCGAGCCGGTCGTTGTCACCGAAGCGGATCTCCTGGGTGGCGACCGCGTCGTTCTCGTTGATGATCGGGACGACGCCCAGCTCCAGCAGCCGGTCCAGCGTCGTGCGCGCGTTGCGGTAGTGGGTGCGGCGGATGACGTCCGTCGCCGTGAGCAGCACCTGGCCGACCCGGAAGCCGGCCCGGCCGAACGCCGCCGCGTAGCTGTGGACGAGGGAGCTCTGCCCGACGCTGGCCGCGGCCTGCTGGGTGGCGAGGTCACGGGGCCGCTTCGACAGGCCGAGCGGCGCGAGCCCGGCGGCGATCGCACCCGACGACACCAGCACCAGCTGCCCGGCCCGGGGCAGCAGCGCCTCCACCAGCCGCTCCAGCCGCGCGACGTCCAGGCCCCCGGCCGCTGTCGTGAGCGATGACGATCCGACCTTCACGACGACCCGCTGCGCCTCGGCCACGAACGCACGCACGCTACACCCTCCGCGCCTCGTCAGACTGCGGTCAATCGAATTCCAGGGGCACGGAGCCCGCGGGGCACCCGCCGGACGTGCGGGTCAGCAGGCCCCGATCGGCGCGGAGATCAGACGTCCGGCTCGGCGGCAGCACCGGAGACGCCAGCGGTCTCCGGCTCGGTGTCGTCACCCGCGTGGGCTCGGCGGGCGCGGGCCATCCGCTCGGCGCGGGTCAGCCGCACCGACGTCCGCAGCCGGTCGTCGCTGCCACGCGGGCCCAGATGCACGTCCACGTCGCCAGCGCTGCCCGGCCGCGACACGACCGGAGCACCGGCGGTCCCGCCGACGGTGGCCACACCGGCCTCGCCCGCGCTGGTGGGATCGGCGCCGGTGAGGCCGCCGCCGCTGAGGGTCGGCTCCCAGTCGAAGGTGACGGCACCGATCGTGACCTCGACGCCCTCGACCGCGCCCTGGCGAGCGAGTTCCTTCTCCACCCCAAGCCGGGCGAGCCGGTCGGCGAGGAAGCCGATGGCCTCGTCGTTGGAGAAGTCGGTCTGGCGGACCCAGCGCTCCGGCTTCGCACCGGTGATCAGGAATCCGTCCCCGCTGGGCGACACGGTGAAGTCGGGTTCGTTCACCGCCCGGGGGCGCAGGACGACCCTGGTCGCGGTCGGCCGCGGCGCGGTCGCGCGGTACGCGGCGACCCGCTCCGCGAGCGCCAGTGACAGCGCGCGCACCCCCTGCCGGGTGGCCGTGCTGACTGCGAACACGTCGAGGCCGCGGGCCCGCAGGTCGGGCGTCACCAGCTCGGCCAGTTCGGCGGCGTCCGGGACGTCGATCTTGTTGAGGACGACGAGACGCGGCCGGTCCGACAGGTCGGCGGAGTAGGCGGCGAGCTCGGCCTCGATGACGTCGAGGTCCGTCAGCGGATCGCGGCCCGGTTCCAGGGTGGCACAGTCCAGCACGTGCACGATCAGGGAGCAGCGCTCGATGTGGCGCAGGAACTCCAGGCCCAGCCCACGACCCTCGCTCGCCCCCGGGATCAGTCCGGGCACGTCCGCCACCGTGTACGGCGGGTGGTCGCCGGCCTGGGCGACGCCGAGGTTCGGCACCAGCGTGGTGAACGGATAGTCCGCGATCTTCGGCTTGGCGGCGCTCAGCACCGACACCAGGGATGACTTGCCCGCGCTCGGGAAGCCGACGAGGGCCACGTCGGCCACTGTCTTGAGCTCGAGGACCGCGTCGAGCAGCTCACCGGGCTCCCCCAGTTCGGCGAACCCGGGAGCCTTGCGCCGGGCCGAGGACAGCGCCGCGTTGCCGCGCCCGCCGCGCCCGCCGCGGGCGAGGACGTACGCGCTGCCCACTCCGACGAGATCGGTGATCTCCTCTCCGTCGGCGGACAGGACGACAGTGCCGTCCGGCACCGGCAGGACGAGATCCTCCCCGTCGGCGCCGTGCCGGTTCGAGCCCTGCCCGGGCCGACCGCGCGAGGCCCGCTGATGCGGGTGGAAGTGGAAGTCGAGCAGGGTCGTCACGCTCGGGTCCACGACGAGGCGGACGTCACCGCCGCGGCCGCCGTCCCCGCCGTCGGGGCCGCCCAGCGGCTTGAACTTCTCCCGGTGGATGGAGGCGCAGCCGTGGCCGCCATCTCCGGCCGCCGCGTGCAGTATCACCCGGTCGACGAAACTCGACATGACACCGCCTCCTCTCCCTCGTCATCGTCATCCCGCCAGGGCGAACACCAAACCGCGCGCATCACACCCGGACGGGATGATGCGCGCGGTGGAAGATCAGCGCCTGGTCAGGCGGCGGTGGCCGCTACCTCGGCGACGATGTTCACGACCCGGCGGCCACGCCGGTGCCCGAACTGCACGTGCCCGGCCGACAGCGCGAACAGCGTGTCGTCCTTGCCCCGGCCGACCAGCTCGCCGGGGTGGAAGTGGGTGCCGCGCTGCCGCACGATGATCTCGCCGGCCTTGACGAACTGGCCACCGAACCGCTTCACGCCGAGGCGCTGGGCGTTGGAATCCCGACCGTTGCGCGAGGAACTCGCGCCCTTCTTGTGCGCCATGGCGTCAGGCCTTCCCGGTCTCGATGCCGGTCACCTTGAGCCGCGTCAGCTTCTGGCGGTGTCCCTGACGCTTGTGGTAGCCGGTCTTGTTCTTGAACTTGTGGATCCGGATCTTCGGACCCTTGACGACGCCGACCACCTCGGCGGTCACCTCGACGGACTGAAGGGCGTCCGCCGCGTGGGTGACCGAGTCACCGTCGACGAGCAGGAGCGGCCGAAGGTTCACGGCCGCGCCCGGCTCTCCGGAAAGGAGCTCGACGTCGACGACATCGCCGACGGCGACCCTGTGCTGCTTGCCGCCGCTGGCAACGACCGCGTACACCAGATCTCCCTGCTGTTGTTATGCCGCTGTGACCGCGCGGGATCAGATCCCCCGCGGAGCTTTGGGTCGCGCGCCTGCCACCCGGCACCCGCTGGGCGGCCGGACGGCGACTCCCCGACGGGCCGGCCAGCGGGCCGAGCTCAGTCCGGAGGAACACGCGGCCTTCACCTTACAGGTCATCCGCGGGTGGATGACGGCGGGGACCCGGCGCGTGGACCGGAGAGCGGCCATCAGCGGCCTGTCCCCCGCAGACGGGCCATGTCGTCGGATGACCCAGAAGGGCCATGGCGAACCCTCCCGGACAGGGAGAACCATAGACCGTCCACACGGCGCGGTCCGCGCCGGAACGCGGTCTTTCGAGGCCGGACACGACGTCGGGTCGGGGGTGACGGACATGGTCTGGCAACTGCTGGTCTGGGCCGCGGGCGCGGGGGCGGCCGGCGCGCTGGCCGTCGTCTGCCGCCCCGCCGCGGCCGCCGCACGCCACCACGGCTCGGTGCCCGGCACCGTGCCGGCCGCCACTGGAGCGCTCGCGGTCCTCGTCGTCACCGGTCTCGCCCTGACGGCGTTCACCGGCCTGCCCACCTGGGCGGGCGTCTGCTGGCTGCTCGGCACCGCGGCGGCGGCGGGCTGGATCGCCCTGCGGCGCCGGGATCCGGCCGCCTGGGGCCTGGCCACGGCGGCGGATCGCCCGCCGGCCGATGCCCCGGAGCTGGCCGCCGCCGAGCTGGCCACCGCCTCCCAGCCCGCCGTCGCGGTGGAGGCGCCGCGGCGGATGAGTCCGGATCTGGCCGATCAGGACGATCTCGTCCAGTCCCTGACGATCGCCTCCTACGCGCTGCAGATGGGCGATGCCGGCCGGGCGCGCCAGGCCGTCGAGGCGGCGCTGTCCCGCTCCCGGGCAACGCTGGACCTCCTCCTACGCGAGGATGCCGGTCGCGGCTTCGTGCGCTCCACGCCGGCCGCGCAGAGTTCGGCGGGCCCGACCGCCGCCTGAGGACCACACCGGATCCCGCAGAGTCGTTGTCACGGCGGACCGTGGCAGGGTTTTGGCAACGTTTCACGGCGGCCGTGTCGCGAACAGGTGGACAAACCGGACACGACACGCGGGGTTCGCGACATGGTGCCGCTGGCCCCCCACCCGCGCTTCCCACCTATGGGAAGGAAGTCCGCCCGACATGCGGAGACTGACTGGGAACAGCCGACGCCGCTGCTGATCGCGGCCGCTCCAGGGGATCTGCTCAACCATCCGCGGCTCCCCGGGAGCCACGCATAGGGAGAGGTTGCGGCGCCGGTCCGCCGCCACGCGGACCAGGCACGCCCGCCGCCGGTGCCAGGATGTGCCCGGCACCGGCGGCGGGTGCGTCGATCAGCTCGTCAGCTGGCCGAGTCCTCGGCCGCCGCGGGCGGCACGGACTCCAGGGGCTCCGCGGTGGGCTTGGACACCGGCCGGGAGGCCCGGCGCCGACGTCCCCGGGCGGGCTTGCCGGCAGCGCCGCTGTCCACCGTCGCCAGGCTGTCCGGATCATCGGAGTTGGCGTACACCGGCGTGGGTGCGTCCAGCACCGCCGCCGCACCCGCGGCGTGGTGACCGTTGCCGTTCACCGCGGGGTTGCCGTTCACCGCGAGGTCGCCGTTCACCGGGATGCCGTCGCCCGAGGGCACCGACCCGGCCGCCGCCGTCAGTTCCGCGGCGGCCTCTGCACCGAGCGGGGCCGCGCTGTCGCCACCCGTGCCGGGCGCGGCGCTCGCCACGGACCGGTCTGGCTGCGCGGCCGCCCCGCCTTCGCCGTCCACGCCCGTGTCGGGCCCGTCCGGCTCGGCCGCCGCGCCCGTGCGCGACGATCCGCCGTTCTGGCTGGTGGTGGCGACCAGGGCGGGCCCGCCCGCACCGCGCCCGGCGCGCGAACGCCGGCCGGAGCCCGAGCCCGCCGCCGCCGGCTCGGCCGGCCCGGTGCCGCCGGCGGCCGCGGCCTGCCCGTTGGTGTGGGCGCCACTGCCGCCCAGGTGGATGACGACGCCGCGGCCGCTGCAGTGCACGCAGGGCTCGCTGTACGCCTCCAGCAGGCCCTGGCCGACCCGCTTGCGGGTCATCTGGACCAGCCCGAGGCTCGTGACCTCGGCGACCTGGTGGCGGGTGCGGTCCCGGCCGAGGCATTCGGTGAGCCTGCGCAGCACCAGCTCCCGGTTGCTCTCCAGGACCATGTCGATGAAGTCGATGACGATGATCCCGCCGATGTCGCGCAGCCGCAGCTGCCGGACGATCTCCTCGGCGGCCTCCAGGTTGTTCTTGGTGACCGTCTCCTCGAGGTTGCCGCCCTTGCCGGTGAACTTGCCGGTGTTGACGTCGATCACGGTCATCGCCTCGGTGCGGTCGATGACCAGCGACCCGCCCGAGGGCAGCCACACCTTGCGGTCGAGTGCCTTCGCGAGCTGCTCGTCGACCCGGTAGTCGGTGAAGACGTCCCCGGTGCCGGTGTAGCGGCGGATGCGCGGGCGCAGGTCCGGGGCGACAGTGTCGATGTACTCCTCGATCGTCTGCGCCTCGCCGGAGCCCTGGACGACCAGCTCGGTGAAGTCCTCGTTGAAGATGTCGCGGATCACCCGCACGACGAGGTCGGGCTCGCCGGAGAGCAGCGAGGGTGCGGACGCCTTCTTGGACCGGCGCTGAATGTCGTCCCACTGCGCGGCGAGCCGCTCGACGTCGCGGGCGAGTTCCGCCTCGCTCGCGCCCTCGGCCGCCGTGCGCACGATCACGCCACCGTCCTCGGGCGTGATCTTCTTGAGGATGCTCTTCAGTCGCGCCCGCTCGGTGTCGGGCAGCTTGCGGCTGATGCCGGCGTTCTGGCCGTCCGGCACGTACACGAGGTAGCGGCCGGGCAGGCTGATCTGGCTGGTGAGCCGGGCGCCCTTGTGCCCGATCGGGTCCTTGGAGACCTGGACCAGGACCGACTGGCCGGACTTGAGCACCTGCTCGATCTTGCGCGGCCGGCCGTCGAGCCCGGAGGCGTCGTAGTTGACCTCGCCTGCGTAGAGCACGGCGTTGCGGCCCTTGCCGATGTCGACGAACGCCGCTTCCATGCTGGCCAGTACGTTCTGCACCCGGCCGAGGTAGACGTTGCCCGCGTAGGAGGCGGAGCTGGCCCGGGTGACGAAGTGCTCGACGAGGACGCCGTCCTCGAGCACGGCGATCTGAGTGCGGTCGCCGGCGTGGCGCACGACCATCCGCCGCTCGACCGCCTCGCGGCGGGCCAGGAACTCCGCCTCGGTGACGATCGGCGGGCGGCGCCGGCCGCTGTCGCGGCCCTCCCGGCGCCGCTGGCGCTTGGCCTCCAGCCGGGTGGATCCGCTCAGGCCGCGGACGAGGTCCTCGTCGCGGCGGGTCTCCCGGACGTGCACGACCGTGTTCGGGGGATCGTCGACGACTCCGGCCTCGTCCCCACCGGCCCGTCGACGCCGGCGACGCCGCCGGCGGGATCCACCGGCGCGATCGTCCTCCGCGTCACCGTCACCGTCACCGTCGGCGTCGTCGGCATCGGTCGCCTCGCCGTCGGCGGCCGCGTCCGCCGCCGCGTCCCAGGAGTCGGCGTCCTCGCCGCTGTCACCGGCCTGTCCCTCATCGGCGTCGCCGAGGTCGGTGCCGTCCTCCTCGCCCCGGGCCCGGCCGCGGCCGCGGCGGCCACGGCGGCGACGGCGGGTCGAACCCGCGCCACCGGACTGCTCCTCGTCCTCGAACTCGCCGTCCTCCTCGCCCTCGGCGAGCTCGGCGGCGATCGTGAGATTCTCGTCCTGCTCGTCCTGCTCGTCCCGATCCGGCGCGGCGGCGACAGGCTGCTGCTCATCGCCGGCGGCGGACGGCGCGACGGGGGCGGGGGCGGGGGCGGGGGCGGGGGCGGGGGCGGACTGATCGGTTTCGTCGCGACGCCACCGCGGCTCGGCCGCCGGCTCCGGCGCCTGGAAGGTCACCATGGCCACGGGACGGCGGCGGGACTGCCGGACGACGGGCTCGACGGCCGGCTCCTCCGTGACACCGGTCCAGGTCGGCGCGGTCGCCCGGCGGGAGCGCGTACGGCGGGTGCCCGTCGGGGCCGGCTTGGAGTCCTCGGTCGACGCCTCCTGCGGGGCCGCCTCGGCGGCAGCGGCCGACCCCTGCACCGCATCGGCGGCGGCGGACGCCGCCTTGTCCTCGTCAGCCTCCTCGTCGCCCGCAGCGGTGCGCTGCGCGGCATCGAGACCCCCGGCGGCCGTACCGGGCGGCGTCGAAGCCGCCGGTGCGGGCTGCGCCGAGATCGACCCGGCCGACGGGGCCTCGGCCACACTGGCCTGGGTCGCCGCCGGCTTCACCGGCTCAGCGACGGCGGGCTCGGCCGGGTGGGTACTCGCCGGGGAGACAGCGGGAGTGCCGGTGGCGGGCTGCGCCGCGGCGGCGTCGGGAGCGGGAACGACCGTGCCGGTGGTCGCCGCACGGCGACGGGTGGTCCGCGCCCTGGTCCGCGGCGCCGCGGCCTCGCTGCCGGCCGGCTGCGCGGCCGTCGTGCCGGCGGCTGCCAGCTCAGGACCGGCCGGCCCGGCCGCGCTCGGCTCGGGCGCGGTCTCCCCGCCGGCCGGCACCGCGGCGACCGGCTCGGCAGCGACCGGCTCGGCGGCGACCGGGGGTGCCGGCGGGGGGCTGGCCGGGGCGGACGTGGCACGACGGGCTCGCGTGCGCCGGGTCTTTGGCTCCGGCGCCGCGGTCGAGGCGGCGTCGGCGGTGCCGTCGACGGCCGGCGCCGACGCGGCGGAGGCCTCCGAGGACTCCGCGACGGAGGCCTGACCGCTGCCGCCCGCGCTGGACACGGGCTCGGCGGCCGGCGGAACGTCGGCCGCGGCGACCTCACGGACCGCGCGGCGACTCCGGGTGCGCCGTGCCGGCTGGGATGGCTCGGCGGCCGGGGCGCCGGCGGCCGGGTCAGCGCCCGCGGTGCCGTCGACGGCCGCGACCTCCGGCGTGCGGGCGGCCACGGACAGGACATCGGTACTCGCCACCGGCGTGGCGGCCTCGAGCGGGGAGGTGGGGACGGACTCGGTGTCGGCGTCATCGGCCAGCTGGGTGGCGGACTTCGCCCTGGCGGCGCGCGTCGTCCGGGTCCGGGTCGTGGCGGTGCTCGCACGGCGCCGCCGCGTGGTGGTCGGCTGCTCGTCCGCGGAGGCGTCGCCGCTGGCCGCGGGCCCGCCGTCGGCCGCGGGTGCGGCCACGGGTGCGGGTGCGGGTGCGGCCGCGGGTGCGGCCGCGGGTGCGGACGGATCCGCGGTGCCGGCGGCAGCCTCCGAGGCGGCCTCGCCGTGGTCGTCGACGGGCGGCCCCGCCGCCCGGCCGGCGGCCCGGCGCCGACGCGGCGCGGGGCGAGTGGATTCGAGCTCTGTCTGAGTGATCAGTTCATCGTCGGGCACGGGTTAAGAAGCCTTTCGGGCTCCCGGGCGCGCTGCTGGTGCAGTCGCGACCGCGCAGAAGCCGCTGTCTCGGTCCGGCGCGAGTGCCGCCGGGAAATCCTGCGACGCCCTGCAGTCACGCTGAGGAACAACCCACTGGCCGGCCAGCATCGTTGCGGTCCGGCGCCAGCGGATCCGCCAGCGTGCCATCGTCGAGCAGCCGGCCCTGTTCCAGCCGGGTGGGCTCGGGAGGCGCCGACGGGCGCAGACCGGCTACCACGTCCAGGGCGGTCAGCACGTCGTCTGGTCGCACAGCGGGCGTCGTGTGCCGCGCGACCAACTCCAGTATCGCACATGTGTCGTTCTCTGCACGACCAACGGCCGAGACCACGGCGCTACGCACGTCGAACCGGCGCCTGCCGTCCTTGGTCGCGCGCTCGACCTCGACCTCCTCGCGGCCCAGCAGCGCGGTCACGGCGGCGCTCAGCGCCGGCTCCGCGACGGTGGGCAGCCGCACCCGCCAGCGCGAGGCGTCGATCCGTTCCGCCAGTCCTCCGCCGCCCGCCACGACCGCGTCGACCACGTCCAGGCCGCCCGGCAGCGCCGCGTCCAGCGACGCCCGCAGCCACCCCGGATCGACCGCGGTGGCCAGCGCGAACTCGACGTACTCGGCCTCGCTCGCCGCCGCGGTGGGCGCCGCGCCCACCCAGGAGATCCGGGGATGGGGACTGAACCCGGCCGAGTACGCCATCGGCACCTCCGCGCGGCGCAGCGCCCGCTCGAAGGTGCGGGCCACGTCCCGATGGGACAGGAAGCGCACCCGGCCCCGCTTGGCGAAGCGCACCCGCACCCGCTGCACCACCGGCGGGGGCGGGGGCCCCTCAGGCCGGCGTGCCACTGCCCACCACCGGAGGGACGTCGACCGCGCCACCCGCCCCGGCACCACCCGCCGCGGCGGCGCCGGGTGCGCCGGGTGCGCCGGCGGCCCGCGCCGTCGAGGCCTGCGCGGCACTGGCGGCATCCCCGGAGCGGGCCCCGGCCGAGACGCCGACCACGGGCAGCAGCGAGCGCCCGGTCGGGCCGATCTGCGTGTCGGTGCCCATCGTCGGGCAGACCCCGCAGTCATAGCAGGGCGTCCAGCGGCAGTCATCGAGCTCGTTCTCGCGCAGCGCCTCCTGCCAGTCCGCCCAGAGCCAGTCCCGGTCCAGGCCCGCGTCGAGGTGATCCCACGGGAGCACCTCGCGCTCCTCGCGCTCGCGGGTCGTGTACCAGTCGAGCGAAACGCCGAGCGGCTCGAGCTCGGCGGCGCAGGCCGTCTCCCAGCGGGGGAAGGAGAAGTGCTCGTTCCAGCCGTCGAAGCGGCCGCCTTCGCGCCAGACCCGCTCGATCACGGCGCCGACCCGACGATCCCCCCGGGCCAGCAGGCCCTCGATGATCCCGGGACGGCCGTCGTGGTAGCGGAAGCCGACGGCGCGGGCGATCTCCCGGTCGGCGCGCACGGTGTCGCGCAGCAGCTTCAGCCGCGCGTCCGTGACCTCGTGCGACGCCTGGGCGGCCCACTGGAACGGGGTGTGCGGCTTGGGCACGAACCCGCCGATGGACACCGTGGCGCGGATGTCGCGCTGCCCGCTGGCCCTGCGGCCGGCCCGGATCACCTCCCGGGCCAGGTCCGCGATCTCCAGCACGTCCTGGTCAGTCTCGGTGGGCAGGCCGCACATGAAGTAGAGCTTCACCTGGCGCCAGCCGTGCGCGTAGGCGGTGCTCACGGTGCGCACCAGGTCCTCGGCGCTGACCATCTTGTTGATGACCCGGCGCAGCCGCTCCGAGCCACCCTCGGGGGCGAAGGTCAGCCCGCTGCGCCGGCCGTTGCGGGAGAACTCGTTGGCCAGCGTGACGTTGAACGCGTCCACCCGGGTGGAGGGCAGGCTGAGCGAGATCCTGCTGTCCTCGTACCGGTCGGCGAGCCCCGTCGCGATCCGGCCGATCTCGGTGTGGTCGGCGCTGGACAGCGACAGCAGGCCCACCTCGTTGAACCCGGTCGCCCGCAGCCCGGCGTCGACCATGGCGCCGACCGTCTCGATGTTGCGCTCGCGCACCGGACGGGTGATCATCCCAGCCTGGCAGAACCGGCAGCCACGGGTGCAACCGCGGAAGATCTCGACGCTCATCCGCTCGTGCACCGTCTCGGCGAGCGGCACCAGCGGCGCCTTCGGGTACGGCCAGGAGTCGAGGTCGGACAGGGTGTGCTTGCCCGGGCGGGCGCAGATGTCGTCCCGGTTCGGTGTGACGGCGGCGATGCGCCCGTCGGGGCGGTAGGAGACGTCGAAGAACGCCGGCACGTAGACCAGCCGCCGCCGGGCCAGCCGGGCGAGCAGCTCGCCCCGGCCGCCCGGCGCGCCCTCGGCCTTCCAGGCCCGCACGACGTCACAGATGCCCAGCACGGCCTGCTCGCCGTCGCCGAGGACGACCGCGTCGACGAAGTCCGCGATCGGCTCCGGATTGAACGCGGCGTGGCCGCCGGCCACGACGATCGGCGAGCCGTCGCCGCGGTCCCGCGCGTGCAGGGGGATGCCGGCGAGGTCGAGGGCCGTCAGCAGGTTGGTGTAGCCGAGCTCGGTGGAGAAGCTGACGCCGAACAGGTCGAAGTCGCCGACGGCGCGGTGCGCGTCGACCGTGAACTGGGGCAGGCCGTGCTCGCGCAGCAGCGCCTCGAGGTCCGGCCAGACGGAGTACGTCCGCTCGGCGAGCACGTCGGGCTGCTCGTTGAGGATCTCGTAGAGGATCTGCAGGCCCTGGTTGGGCAGGCCGACCTCGTAGGCGTCCGGGTACATCAGGCACCAGCGGACGGCGGCCGACGCCCAGGGTTTGACGATGGAGTTCCCCTCGCCGCCGACGTACTGCACGGGCCTTCGCACGCGCGGGAGCAGCGGCTCCAGGCGAGCGAACAGCGACTGTCCGGACATGCGTGCGAGCCTACGGCACCTGGCGGCGCGGGCTCCCCCGCGTCACAGAGCGTAGGGATCGGATCGTGATCGCAGTCGCACGTTCTGCAGCAGACCCACGGCGGTCATGTTCGCGAACATCGACGAGCCGCCGTAGGACAGGAACGGCAACGGCAGCCCGGTCACCGGCATGATCCCCAGGCACATCCCGATGTTGACGAACGACTGGAAGGTGAACCAGCAGACCACGCCGGTCGCGATGAGCGCCCCGAACGAGTCCTGGGAGGCGAAGCCGATCGACAGCGCCCGCCACAGCACCACCCCGAGCAGCACGATCACGCCGCCCGCGCCGAGATAGCCCAACTCCTCACCGGCGACGCTGAACACGAAGTCGGTCTGCTGCTCGGGCACGAACTGACCCTGTGTCTGCTGCCCGTGCAGCAGGCCACGCCCGGAGATCCCCCCGTTCGCGATCGCGATCATCGCCTGGGAGACGTTGTACCCGGTCCCGGAACTCGCCTTGTTCTCCGAGACGAACGACGTCAGCCGCGCCTCCTGGTACGGCTGCAGCAGATGGAACTGCAGGATCGCGCCGCCGAACAGCACCCCGCACAGGATCAGCCCGAGCACCCAGCGCCTTGGCGCCCCGCTGACGGCGAGCATGCCGAGGATCGTGAACACGAGCACCATGACCGTGCCGAAGTCCGGCTGGAGCATGATCAGGCCGATCGGCACCACGGTCAGCCCGAGCACGACCAGCACATCACCGTGCCCGGGCGCGCTGTGCCGGATCCCGGTGTGGCGGTCCTCGTGTTTCTCCCCCAGGATCATCGCCGCGCCGACAACCAGCGCCACCTTCGCGAACTCGGACGGCTGCAGCTGGAACCCGGCCGGCAGCACGATCCACGAGTGCGCGCCGTTGATCGTCGAGCCGAGCACGAGGACGGCGACCAGCCCGAGCAGTGACCCCAGGTAGACGAACGGCGCGTAGGCGCGCAGCACCCGGTAGTCGACGACGGTCGCCACCGCGCCGAGCACGAGGCCGATCGCCAGGTTCAGCAGATGCCGCTTGAGGAACGTCTGCGGATCGCCGCCGCCCTCACCGAGGCGCTGGCGGGTCGCCGACCAGACCAGCAGCGCGCCGATCACGGACAGCGCGACGACGCAGAGCTGCAGCGTCCAGTCCAGCCGCCGCAGCGGCGAGTGACGCCCCGACGCCCGGTCCCGCAGCTGCCCCATCCGGCCGCGCAGCGGCACCGGGGACGAGCGCAGCGCGGTCGGCCCGGCTTCCTGTGACAACGCCTCCTCCTGTCTCCCGATTCACGTCGCTGGGCTGGGCTGGTGCCGGCGGGCGGCGGGGCTGACGCCCCGCCGGGCTAGGGCGGCGCGCGGCTCGACGCGGCGGCGGACGACGCCGCGGGCGCGGGCAGCGTGGTGGTGCGCTCGGCGGGACGCGCCGTGGCGGCGACCCCAGGACCGCTTCCTGCGGTGTACCGGCCGAGCGGCACGGTGGTCGAACCGTCCCGGGCGCTGTCGGACGGCGTCGTCGATCCGGCGGGCAGCACGACGAGCGGACCCCGTCGCGGCGGACCGGCAGCGGGTCCCGGAGCGGGTGCCGGCTCCGCCGTGGCGGGCAGCAGGCCTCCGCCCGCGGTGGTGGGTGACAGGGCGGTGGGCGAGATCGCGGCCGGCGGGGCGCCCGCGGCCGGCGGGGTGCCGGCGGCCGGCGTCGCGCCCGTGGCGGGCGCGGGTGCCGGGTCGCCGGTGGTGGCGCCGGCGATCGTGCCGTCCCGGTTGATCCTGGGGAGGGTGGCCGGGGGCTTGCCGCCGGCCATCGCCGCCGGCTGCCCGACGCCGTAGATCGCCTGATAGATCCGCTTGGCCACGGGGCCGGCGTACTGGGCGCCCTGGCCGGAGTCCGGGATGGTCACGACGACGGCGAACCGCGGGTCGTCGGCCGGGGCGAAGGAGGCGAACCACGAGGTGTCGCCCTTGCCCTCCACCTCGGCGGTGCCGGTCTTCGCCGCAATCGGGATCTGGTCGGTCGGCCAGTCCGCGAACACGCCGGTCGCCGTGCCGCCGGGTTCGCTGGCCACGCCCCGCAGCCCGCTGCGGATGTAGGCCAGGATCTCCGGGGACACCGGCAGGGTGCCCGCCTTCGTCGGCGCGAAGGTGCGTACCACCTTGCCGTCCGGGGAGATCGCCGCCTTGGCCAGCGTCGGCTTCCACAGCGTGCCGCCGTTGGCGATCGCCGCGTAGGCGGTGGCGAGCTGCAGGGGGCTCACCGACAGGTACTGTCCCTGGCCGATCGCGAACTGGGCGGCGGCGCCGGCGTTGTACAGGTAGCCGTCCACGCAGGCCTCGGCGGCGTACTTGCGGTACCGCTCGGCCTTGGCCGGGTCCGGCTCCTCCGGGTAGCCGTTCTTGGCCCGCCGGCAGTAGGAGTCCTTCAGCTCCTCCCAGATCGCCTTCGCGTCGGCCCGGTCGACGACCGACCCCTTCGCCTCCCCGGGCAGGTCCACCCCGGTGGCCTTGCCGAAGCCCATGGCCTCGGCCATCCGGGCGAAGTACTCGTTCGGCGGAGCGTACGGCCCGCGCCCGTTGCGCAGTCCGCCGTCAGCGAGCCAGGAGTCGTAGGCGAACTGGTCGAAGATGACGTCGCAGGAGATCACCAGCGCCTGGTGCAGCGTGATCGGCCCGGCGGACTCGCCGTCGAAGTTGTGGAAGATCTGGTCACCGATCTGCAGGGTCGGCGAGCAGTCGAAGTGCTGGTCGGGCTTCGCTCCCAGGTTCTGCATCGCCACGGCGGTGGAGACGACCTTGAAGGTGGAGCCCGCCGCGCCGGATCCCTGGTAGGCCCGCGACAGCAGCGGGATGCCGTTGGCCGGGTCCGACAGCGCCTTGTAGTCTTTCTCCGACACTCCGCCGACGAACACCGACGGGTCGTACGACGGCAGGCTCGCCATCGCGACCACCCCGCCGGTGCGCACGTCCAGCACGACCGCCGACGCCGTGCGAGCGCCGCCGCCGAGCTTGTTGATCGTGTCCTGGAGGGCCTGCTCGGCCGCCTGCTGCACGCCGAGGTCGAGGTTGAGCACCAGGTGGTCGCCGCTGCGCGGGGCGGTGGTGGACGCGGTGCCGGCGACCCGGCCGAAGCGGTCGACCTCCAGGCGCTCGACCCCGTCGGCGCCGCGCAGCTCGTCGTCGTAGGTGCTCTCCAGCCCGGCGACGCCGATCAGGCTGTTGAGGTGGTAGCCCTTCTCGTCGCCCTGTTTGTTCAGCTGGTCCTGGGAGACCGGGGCGAGGTAGCCGAGCTCGTGGGCGGCCAGCGACCCATGCGGGTACTCGCGGACGGCCTGCAGATCGGCGGACACCCCCGGGAAGCGGTCGGGATGCTCGATGACGGCCAGGGCCTGCTGCGGGGAGACGTCCTTGGCCACCGGCACCGGCTGGTACGGCGAGCCGTTCCAGCACGGCGGGCGGACCTGGGCGGTGCAGAAGCGGACGCGCCGGGTGAGCTCGTCGGCCGGCGTGTTGATCACCGAGGCCAGGCGGGCGAGGACGGCCTTGCCGTGGTCGGCCTGGCGGTCCGTCGCCGACCGGTTCACCGAGATGACCAGGGACGTGCGGTTACGGACCAGCGGCTGGCCGTGATCGTCGAGGATCATGCCACGGGTCGCGGGGGTCACGACCTCGCGCACCCGGTTGGACTCCGCCACCTGGCGGTAGTGGTCGCCGTCCAGGATCTGCAGCACCCACAGCCGGGCACCGAGAGTAATCAACAGCGACAGGACGAGAACGCGAAGCAGTAGGACGCGGATGCGCATCCGGTCGTTCATCGGCCGCCCCGTGCCCGGCCACCGGCGAGCCGGCGGCTGGCCTTCAGCAACAGCGGGAACACGAACGGCGCGATGAGCACTGCGTAGACGCCCGCGGCCAGTGCCCGGCCGACGGCCTCGCCTCCGGTCATCGCCGCCTCACCCAGAATCGAGGTGATCGCCGCATAGCCCAGGGTGCCCAGCAGACTCGCTCCCCCGATCACCGCGAGGGGCACCGCCACCGACCGCTCCGCCGTCTCCATCACCAGGCCGACAGCGTAACCGATCAGGCACATAACGAGAGCGGACTGACCGAGAACATGACTCGACGCCAGATCGGCCAACACCCCTACCACAAAGCCGCTCATCGCTCCGACCAGCGGACCCTCGATGAGCGCGATGGCCGCCAGCAACACGAGGACGAGATCGAACCGCCCGCCGGGCAGGCCCAGCCGGGCCACGATCGAGACCTGGGCGACGAGGGCGACGGCCAGCAGCACGACCGCGGCGACGACGGTCCGGGGCCGCACCGACTCCTCGGTGTCGAGGATGTCCCACATGCCGGCTCAGCCCGTCCCGTCCTGGGCGGGTGCGGTGCCCGCCCCGCTCTGGGCGGGGGCTGTCGGCTGGGGCGGCAGGGGACGCGGCGACAGCAGGCGGTCACCCGGGTCGGCCGGCGGCCGGCTGACGACCACACCGACGAGGTCCAGCGTGCCGACGTGCACGAACGGCTTGACCTCGGCCGTGCGGGACAGCCCGCCGACGTCGGTGACCTTGGTGACCTCGCCGATCGGCACGCCGGCCACGTAGTCGAGGCTGCCGAAGGTCACCAGCCGGTCGCCCTTCTGCACCCGGAACGAGGCGTCGTAGAGGGTGAACGTGAGCGTGCTCGGCCCCTGCCCGCCGGCGACGGCGCCGAGCAGCTGGGTGCGCTCGAGCCGGGCACCGATCCGGCTGCCCGGGTCGCAGGCCAGCCGGACGACGGCGGTGTGCGCCGTGACCGCCGAGACGGTGCCGACGAGCCCGTCCGCGTTGAGGACCGTCTTGTCGACGACGACGCCGTCGTCACGGCCGGCGTTGATCGTGACCGTCCAGTCCGTCCCGGTCACGTCGCCGACCGCGATCACCTTCGCCGGGACGATCGAGTACTGCCCCTTGTCGGCGAGCAGCCGCAGGTCGGACAGCTCCTTGCTCAACCGGGTGACCTGGCCGTCGTCGGCGATCTGGCGGCGCAGCCGGGCGTTGTCCTGGGCGAGCCGGTCGGCACGGTCGTGGTAGCGGTTGGGATGGGCCAGCGACGAGACCGTGCGGCCGATCGGCCGGGTCACCGCGGTGACGCCGTTCTCGACCCCGCCCAGGACGGAATGCACGACGCCGCGCGCGCCGGTCGCCGAACGGCCCGTCCTGTAGTCCAGCGTGATCAGGGTGAACGCGACGATCAGCAGGGCCACGATCACCAGGCGGGATCGCCTCGTGTCACGCCCCACAACGGCCTCCGAACAAGCTCTCAGGTCCCACGGCGCCGGGCGGCAGGCGCCGGCGGGCGCGGAACTGCGGCCCGGCCTCGGCACGGGCGGGCAACGGCCGGGTCACGGCGGGCCGGGGCGGCCGGCCGAGGCCGGCCACCGCTCGCGGCCCGTCGCTGTGGTCGGACGATCGACATCGCCGCGACGTTCCCGGTTCTGACACGAAATTCCCGAATCCCGGGAATGCCCGGGCGGCCCGGCCTGGCGCCGGACCACCGGACACCGAGCCGCCGTGGCTAGCGCCGCGGCTCGGAGATGAGCACCTGCTGCAGCGCCTCGAACTCCTCCACGCATTTGCCCGAGCCCATGGCCACCGAGTGCAGCGGGTTCTCGGCGATGTGGATCGGCATGCCGGTCTCGTGGCGCAGCCGCTCGTCCAGCCCGCGCAGCAGCGCGCCGCCGCCGGTCAGCACGATGCCGCGGTCCATGATGTCGCCGGACAGCTCCGGCGGGCAGCGGTCGAGGGTCACCTTGACCGCGTCGATCACGGCGTTCACCGGCTCCTCGATGGCCTTGCGGATCTCCTCGGCGGTGACCACGATCGTCTTGGGCAGGCCGGTGACGAGGTCGCGCCCGCGGATCTCGGCGCTGGGCTCGTCCGGCACCTTGTACGCCGAGCCGATCGCCATCTTGATCTCCTCGGCGGTGCGCTCGCCGAGCATCAGCGAATACTCCTTCTTCACGTAGGAGATGATCGCGACGTCCAGCTCGTCGCCGGCGGTGCGGATCGACTGGCTGGTGACGATCCCGCCGAGCGAGATCACTGCGACCTCGGTGGTGCCGCCGCCGATGTCGACGACCATGTTGCCGGTCGGCTCGTGCACCGGCAGGCCGGCCCCGATGGCGGCGGCCATCGGCTCCTCGATGATGTACACCTTGCGCGCCCCGGCCTGGTAGCCCGCGTCCTTCACGGCCCGCTGCTCCACACCGGTGATCCCGGACGGCACGCAGACGACGAGCCGCGGCTTCGCGAAGTGGCGCCGGCGGTGCACCTTCTGGATGAAGTAGCGCAGCATCCGCTCGGTCGTCTCGAAGTCGGCGATGACGCCGTCCTTGAGCGGCCGGACCGCCACCACGTTGCCCGGGGTGCGGCCGATCATCCGCTTGGCGTCGGTGCCGACGGCGAGGATGCCGGACGTCGTGGTGTTGATCGCCACAACGCTCGGCTCGTTCAGGACGATCCCGCGGCCCCGCACGTACACCAGGGTGTTGGCGGTACCGAGGTCGACGGCCATGTCACGACCGAGGAACGACAGCGAACTGGACATCGTCGGGTACCGACCTTCCCGGGGGATGCGGTCCTGGCCACCTCCGGCGTGGTTCCGGCGGGGCGACCGGGGAACCACCGAAAGCGCGTGGAACAGGTACAGGGGGTTCGTGGATCGGGCAGGGAGACCCGGAGCGCCCACGGGGACCGACCGGCGACCCACGGAGACCGACCTGTGCTGTCGGCCACCGCGACCCACCGGACACGCTCCGGGCAGGTACTTGGAGGGTAGACCGCCGCCTCGCCCCCCGCCGCCCCGGTGGACGGTGGGACCGATCGTGTCACCGCCGGAGAGGATCGACGTAGCGGGTGCCATCGTGTCATCCAGCCGATACCCACCGCAGCCCGGCCCAGATCACGCTCCGGTTCGCACGCCGATGACCGATGCGCCGGACCTGACCGGACGACCGGCACGGGGCCCGGCGCCGACGACGCCGGCGAGCATGGACCCACCCACCCGCCCGGAACTCACCCGCAGGTGATGAGTCGGCGGCGTGGCCCGCCGGAGCGCGGCGCCCGCCGGCCGCGCGACCGGCGGGCGGGCGAGGCTCAGCTCAGGCCGGGGAAGAACAGGTCGATCTCGCGCTTGGCGGACTCGGGCGAGTCCGACCCGTGCACGAGGTTCTGGCCGATCTCCAGCGCGTAGTCCCCGCGCAGCGAGCCCGGCGCGGCCTTGACCGGGTCGGTGGCGCCGATCAGCCCGCGGGACGCCTCGACCGCGCGCGGCCCCTCGGCGACCAGCGCCACCAGGGGGCCCGAGGTGATGAAGTCGACCAGCTCACCGAAGAACGGCTTGGACGCGTGCTCGCCGTAGTGCGTCTCGGCGACCGAGCGCTCCAGCGTGCGCAGCTCGAGCGCGACCAGGGTGAGCCCCTTGCGTTCGAGCCGGCCGATCACCTCTCCGACGAGGCCACGGCTGACGCCGTCCGGCTTGACCAGGATGAGGGTGCGCTCGGCGGACACGGTTCTCCTTCTCGATCAGTGACGTCGTCGTCCTCGGGAACCCGCGGGCCCCTCGTCAACTTACAGGGTGCCCGCGTCATCTCCATGGCCGAACCGGGCCTCCTCAGGAGCGCAGCAACACCCGGGCGCGACCCACAACGGGTGCCGAACCCGTCACCAGGACACCCGCGCCGCCCAGGTCCCCGTCCTCCTCCGCGAGGCGGACGGCGTCGTCGATCGCGTCGTCGAGGCGCACGGCGACCTCCACCCGGTCCGCCCCGAACACCCCCGCCGCGACCGCCGCGAGATCGTCGACGGGCAGCGCCGCGGGCGTCACGCCCGTCGTGACGACAACCGTGGACAGAACCGGTTCGAGGGCGGCGAGCAGGTGGGCGGCGAGCGCCTCGTCGCCCTCGACGGCCAGCACGCCGACGAGGACCTCGAAGGTGAACGCCTCGTCGAGGGCGCTCGCGAGGGCCGCGGCCGCGACCGGATCGCCGGCGACGTCCAGCACGATGGACGGGCTGCGGCGCACGACCTCGAGACGGCCCCGGCCGTCCACCTGGGCGAGCCCCGAGCGGAGCGCGTCGATGTCGAGCTGGTTGCGCCCGCCGCCGAGGAACGCCTCGACGGTGGCGAGCGCGACGGCGGCGTTGTGCGCCTGGTGCGCGCCGTGCAGCGGGAGGAACAGCTCCTCGTAGGTACCGCCGAGTCCCTTCAAGGTGATCATCTGGCCGCCGACGGCGACCCGGCGGCCCACCACGCCGAACTCCAGGCCCTCGCGGGCGACGGTCGCCCCGACCGCGGCCGCCCGGCGCAGCAGCGCCCGCGCGGCCGGCAGCGACTGCTGCGCGAGCACGACCAGCACGTCGGCGCGGATCGCCCCGCCGACCGGAGCCGCGATCCGCTCCAGCGCCGCCGCCTCGCCATCCCCACCGCCGCGGGCGTCCCCATCGGCGGGAGACCCTCCCCCAGGGCGGACATCCCCGTCGGCGCCGAGGGACCCACCGTCGCCAGCGGCAGCGCGCCGCATCGGCTCCGTGCCGTCCGCGAGTACGCCGGCCTCGTCTGCGTCCGCCTCGGACACGGCCAGCGGCGTGATCGCGGCGACCGGCCCGTCGAGCAGGTCGGCCAGGTCACCGAGCTCGGTCGCGCCGTCCCAGCCGGACTCGACGACGGCCAGGTCGACCGGGGCGTCCGCGAAGGCCGCGAAGGTGACCGCGGCGAGCAGCTCGAAGGCGCACAGGCGCCCGTCGTCCTCGATCAGCGGCAGGTAGGGGGCGATGTCGTCATAGGCGCGGTCGAGCACGTCCGCCGGGATCTGCGCGCCAGCGAGCCCCACCCGCGCGGCGGCGCCGAGCCAGTCGGGCGAGCGCAGCGAACCGGCGCGGATGCCGAAGCCGTCGAGGAGCGCGGTGATCGCCGCGACGGTCGAGCTCTTGCCCACCGACCCGGCGACGACGATGCTCGGGAACGCACGCTGGGGATGGCCGAGCAGGTCCAGCAGCCGGCGCAGCCGGGGCATCCCGGCCGGCCGCGCCACCCCCAGCCGGCTCGCGTACGCGGCGGCGAAGGTGGGCACGCCCTCCCCCGCCGAATCGGTCGGCCCGGCCGTGATGCCGGCGTTCGCGGCGGCGCCTGTCACAACCCTGATCCTACGAGTCCGGACGACCCCGCCTCCGCGGGCGGGCGGCCGACCGTGTCACCTGCCTCATTCGCCTCCGCGAGCAGATCAACCGACTCGTCCGGGTTGCGCGAGTCGCTACTGTCGTGCGGGGTGAAGGAGGCGGGAACAGCTGGTGACGTGGACGTACGAGGCGGCGTGCGCCGCGCTGGCCAGGTCGGTGGACCTGGAGAAGCAGGCGATCACGAGCGAGCCGCCGGTGCCGAGCCTGGCGCGGATGCGGGAGCTGGCCCGCCGGCTCGGTGACCCGCAGCGCCGGTTCGACCTGATCCACCTGACCGGCACGAACGGCAAGACGTCCACGGCACGCATCGCGGCCGCGCTGCTCGGCGCCGCTGGGCTGCGCGTCGGGCTCTACACCAGCCCGCACCTGGAGCGTGTCAACGAGCGCCTGGTCGGCGACGGGGTGCCGATCGACGACGACGCCTTCGCCGCCTGCGTCGGCGCGGCCGTCGACGCCGCGGCGCCGATGGCCGAGCGGCCGACCTTCTTCGAGCTGCTCACCGCGGCCGCCTACCACTGGTTCGCCGAACGCGGTGTCGACGCGGCGGTCGTCGAGGTGGGCCTGCTCGGGCGCTGGGACGCCACCAACATCGCCGACGGCCGGGTCGCGGTGATCACCGGGATCGGCGCTGACCACCTGGACTACGCCGGCAGCCTCGCGGGTGTGGCGCGGGAGAAGGCCGGCATCGTCAAGCCGGGCGCGCGCCTCGTGCTCGGCGAGATCGAGGCCCGCTTCGACGACGTGTTCGCCGCCGCCCCGGCGTCGCGGGTGCGCCGCGGCGGTCACGACTTCGCGATGGACGACGCCCACCCCGATCCGGCGGGTCGGCGGGGGGACCTGCGTACGCCGCTGGCCCGCTACGACGGCGTGCTGCTGTCGCTGCATGGCGCCTACCAGGACATGAACGCGGCCTGCGCGCTCACGGCGGTGGAGG
This sequence comes from Frankia sp. RB5, assembly GCF_059816245.1. Taxonomy (NCBI): domain Bacteria; kingdom Bacillati; phylum Actinomycetota; class Actinomycetes; order Frankiales; family Frankiaceae; genus Frankia; species Frankia sp. RB5. The sequence continues at coordinate 60,267 of NZ_JCBATA010000002.1, read as the reverse complement.
AGTTCCTCGACCGGCCGCTGCCCGACGCCGTGGTGCGGGAGGGCCTGGGCGCGGTGCGGGCGCCGGGCCGGCTGGAGATCGTCGGCGATCGGCCGCTGGCCGTGCTGGACGGGGCGCACAATCCGGCGGCGGCGGCGGCACTCGCCCGCTCGCTCGCCGAGGAGTTCCCCGACCGGCGGTGGACCGTCGTCTACGGGGCGCTGCGCGGGCACGACTTCGAGGGCACCCTGGCGGAGCTGCCCGCGGACCGGATCGCCGCCCTGGTGTGCTGTGAGCCGGACTCGCCCCGGGCGATCCCGGCCGAGCAGGTCACGGCGGCGGCCCGGCGGCGGGGAATCGTCGCGGACGCCGTGCCGCCCGTCGCCGACGCGGTCCGGCTTGCCATGGAACGGGCGGCGAGCAGCGGAGCGATCCTCGTGACCGGGTCCTTCTACCACCTCAGCGAGGCCCGCAGGGTCCTGGCTGCCGTCACGCGGCCCTGACACTCCCCAGCGGGCACGCGACCCCGGCTCTCCAGCGACGCGGCCCCGTCACCACGACGGACAGCGGCCGTCTGCCGTGCCGCCGGCGCTCGCCGCTCAGGCAGGCGCCGCCGCGCGGCCTGGGCAGGCCTCGCCGCGCCCCGGGCAGGCCTGCCGTCCGCTCAGGCGGACTTCTCCTGGCGGGGAGCCCGCTTGGAGGCGACATCGCGGGGCACGATGGTCGGGTTGACGTGCTCGAGAACGACCTCCCGGGTGACGACCACCCGGGCGACATCCTTGCGGCTCGGGATGTCGTACATCACCGAGAGCAGCACCTCCTCCATGATCGCCCGCAGGCCGCGGGCGCCGGTGCCGCGCAGGATCGCCTGGTCGGCGATGGCCTCCAGGGCGTCGGAGGTGAAGTCGAGGTCGACGTTGTCGAGCTCGAACAGGCGCTTGTACTGGCGGACCAGCGCGTTCTTCGGCTCGGTGAGGATGCGGATCAGCGCCTCGCGGTCGAGGTTCGACACGCTCGTGATGACCGGCAGCCGGCCGATGAACTCGGGGATCATGCCGTACTTCAGCAGGTCCTCGGGCATGATGTCACCGAAGACGTCCGAGGAGTCCGGGTCGTCCTTGCCGTGCAGCACCGCGCGGAAGCCCAGCGACTTCTTGCCGATCCGCGACTCGATGATCCGGTCGAGCCCGGCGAAGGCACCACCCACGATGAACAGGACGTTCGTCGTGTCGATCTGGATGAACTCCTGGTGCGGGTGCTTGCGCCCGCCCTGCGGCGGCACGCTGGCCGTCGTGCCCTCGAGAATCTTCAGGAGGGCCTGCTGGACACCCTCACCCGACACATCTCGGGTGATACTGGGATTTTCGGACTTCCGGGCTATCTTGTCGACCTCGTCGATATAGATGATCCCGGTTTCAGCCTTCTTGACGTCATAGTCCGCGGCCTGGATGAGCTTGAGCAGTATGTTCTCGACGTCCTCGCCGACATACCCGGCCTCGGTCAGCGCGGTGGCATCGGCGATGGCGAACGGCACGTTGAGCATCCGGGCCAGCGTCTGGGCCAGCAGGGTCTTGCCGCAGCCGGTCGGGCCGAGCAGCAGGATGTTGCTCTTCGCGAGCTCGACCTCGCCCTTGGCGCCCTCACCGCCCGCGGTTCCGCCGGCCTGCACCCGCTTGTAGTGGTTGTAGACGGCGACGGACAGCGTCTTCTTCGCCGTCTCCTGGCCGACCACGTAGCCGTCGAGGAACTCGTAGATCTCCCGCGGCTTGGGGAGCTCATCCCACTTGAGCTCGGAGGACTCGGAGAGCTCCTCCTCGATGATCTCGTTGCACAGATCGATGCACTCGTCGCAGATATAGACGCCAGGGCCGGCGATGAGCTTTTTCACCTGCTTCTGCGATTTGCCGCAGAACGAGCACTTGAGCAGGTCACCGCCATCACCGATGCGTGCCACCGAGGACTCAGTCCCTTCGTCCAGACGATGGTGTCGCCTGCGTGTCAGGGGCGGTTGACACCGCCCGGTCGTCGCGTGTCTGCCTGCAACCATCCCCGTGGGGACGGTACCCCGCCGAGCGACCCGGTGAGTGCCCTATCGCTCGGCTCATACCGGTCAGCCTACGGTCACCTCGGCCGTCCTCGCGCGTCCACGCCGTCCTGTTAGGCCAACGCGTCACGCGAGTGGTCGCGCTGGCCGAATTCGCACCCGTCGGCGCGTCGCACATGATATTTGCCCGTGATGACCGGGGTTGGGCGGAGTCGTCACGTCGCCCAGGTGCCCCTGGCAGGGCGGCGGCGCCACAGTGGACGCCGCAGCGGACCGGCCCGCCGCGGCGCACGGTCCGCCGGGGCCCCGGGCGGGTAGCCGTGTCCCGGGGCCGGCACCTGTACACGGCCGGCCCCGGAGCACGCGTACCGCCGCCCGGTCATCCGCCCCTGCGGGCGGCTCAGTTCGTGGTGGCGAGCCGCGAGGACTTGCGGGTCTTGATCACCTCGTCGATGAGACCGTAGTCCTTGGCCTCATCGGCGCTGAAGATCTTGTCGCGCTCGATGTCCTTGCGGATGTCCTCTTCCTTGCGGCCGGTGTGCGTCGCGAGCATCCGCTCCAGCAACGAGCGCATCCGCAGGATCTCGCGGGCCTGGATCTCGATGTCGCTGGACTGGCCCTCGCCCGACGCGGACGGCTGGTGGATGAGGATCCGGCTGTTCTCCAGCGCGAACCGCTTGCCCGGGGTACCCGCCGCCAGCAACACCGCCGCCGCCGACGCCGCCTGGCCCATGCAGATCGTCGAGATGTCCGGCCGCACGAACTGCATCGTGTCGTAGATCGCCGTCAACGACGTGAACGACCCACCCGGCGAGTTGATGTAGATCGAGATGTCCCGATCCGGATCCTCCGACTCCAGGAACAACAACTGCGCCATCACGTCGTTCGCCGACACGTCGTCGATCTGCACACCCAGGAAGACGATCCGCTCCTTGAGCAGCTTCGAGTACGGGTCCATGCCGTACTCGCCGCGCGACGTCTTCTCGATGATGTTCGGCAGGACGTACCGGCCCTGCGGCGGAGTCGCGGCGGCGGCCTGGCGGGCCTGCTCAAACCGCAGCTGCTGGTAGAGCGTCTCGTGGAACATGGTGGCTGCCTCCGGAAACGGATGACGACGGTGCGATCCGGGGTGAGCGGACGGAGCCGCTCAGCTCACCGGGCCTTCGCTGGGGACCTGGCGGGCCTGCTGGACGACGTGGTCGACGAAGCCGTAGTCCTTGGCCTCCTCGGCGGTGAACCACCGGTCCCGGTCGGAGTCGCGCTCGATCTGCTCGATCGGCTGGCCGGTGTGGAACGCGATCCGCTCCTGCATCATCCGCTTGGTGTAGAGCATCTGCTCCGCCTGGATGGCGATGTCGGAGGCGGTGCCGCCGATGCCACCGGAGGGCTGGTGCATCATGATCCGCGCGTGCGGCAGCGAGTACCGCTTGCCGGGCGCGCCCGCGCACAGCAGGAACTGGCCCATCGACGCGGCGAGCCCGAGCGACACGGTGGCGACGTCGTTCTCGACGAACTGCATCGTGTCGTAGATCGCCATACCGGCGCTCACCGAGCCACCGGGCGAGTTGATGTAGAGGAAGATGTCGCGGGTCGGGTCCTCCGCGTTGAGCAGCAGCAGCTGCGCACAGAGGGCGTTGGCGATCGCATCCTCGACCACGGACCCGAGGAAGACGATCCGGTTGGCCAGCAGACGGTTGAACACCTGATCGTCGAAGGCTGGTCCACCCTGGCCAGGCGAACGGAGCTCCGGACCCGGAACGGGCAGGCGCGGAACTGCGAGGTTACTCACGGTCAGCTCCTCGGCTTCCTCACATGGGGCGGCTGATTGACCGGCTCGACACTATCTGTGACACGCGCGAGTTCCGGCCGTTCAGGCTCGATGTTCGCGCTGGGCGTGAGGACCGGCCGGTTCGGACGGACGGCCGGCGACGGCCCGCGACCTTCGGCGACGGATCGTCGCCGCGGCGCGGCCGCAGGATCCCCCTGCCCAGCCATCCCGTACCCCGGGGAGCACACCGGCCCTCGGACCAGGTCCGAGGGCCGGTGGCCCGGATGACGGGAACGATCAGATGTCGCGGTCCCCGGCGTCGCCCGTGGCGGCCTCGGCCGCTCCCGGCTCCGCCTGCGCGGTGGCGGGCTGCGCGGTGGCGGGCTGCGCGGTGGCGGGCTGCGCGGCCTCGGCGGCCTCCTCGGTGCCGGCCGGCGCGTCCTCGGCGGCCTCGTCCACGTCGTCGGCCTCGGCGGCCTCGTCCGTGTCGGGCGCGGGCCGGGCCGGCAACGCGAGCTCCACCGGCGCGCCGGAGCCGTCGACGACGGTGGCGTTCTCCAGCAGGAGGAACAGTGCCTTCGTCCGCAGCACGTCGGCCATCAGCGCCTGCAGGCCCTCGCCCTGGGCGAGCTGCTGCGCGAAGACGTCGGGCTGCATCCCCGACCGCTGGGCGCGCATGATGACCTGCTCCATCAGCTCACCCTGGTCGATCCCGATCGACTCCACGTCGATGACCGCGTCGAGGATGAACTGCGAACGGATCGCCTTGCCCGCCGACTCGCGGACCTCGGCGTCAAACTCCTCGGCGGACTGGCCGAGGGTCTCCAGGTAGGCGGCGCGGTCGGTGCCGATGTGCTCCAGCTCGTGGGACAGCCGGTGCTCGCGGGCCTCGATCTCGCCGGTGAGCAGTGAGTCGGGCACCGGCACGTCGACCCGCTCGAGCAGACCCTCCAGCAGCTTCTCCCGCGCCTGGCCGACCTGCTCGGCGCGCCGGGACTGCTCGAGCCGCTGGCGCACGTCCGCGCGCAGCTCGCCCAGGGTGTCGAACTCGCTGGCGGTGGTGGCGAAGTCGTCGTCGAGGGCGGGCAGCTCCTTCTCCTTGACCCCGCGGACCGTCGCGGTGACCTCGGCCGGCTGGCCGGCCTGGTCACCGGCGAGCAGCTCGGTGGTGAAGGTGCGCGACTCGCCGTCGGCGGCGCCGATGATCGCCTCGTCCAGACCCTCGACCAGGTTCCCGCTGCCGACCTCGTAGGACAGCCCGGTGGCCTCGGCACCCTCGACGGGCTTGCCGTCCGCCTCCGCGGACAGGTCCAGCGAGACGAAGTCACCCGACTGGACGGGCCGCTCGACCGGCGTGAGCTGGGCGAAGCGGTCACGCAGCGCGCCGAGCTGCTCCTCTACCTGCTCGTCGGTGACCTCGACCGCGTCCACCGTGACCGTCAGGTCGGAGAACTCGGGCAGGGTCAGCTCGGGGCGGACGTCGACCTCGGCGGTGAACACGAGGTGACCGCCGTCAGCGAACTCGGTGATGTCCACCTCGGGCCGCGAAAGGACGTCGACCTCCTCGGCCTGCACGGCCTCGGAGTACAGCTGCGGCAGCGCCTCCTGGACCGCCTCGTCGAGGATCACTCCCCGACCGAGCCGCTGGTCGAGGATGCGCGGCGGAACCTTGCCCGGCCGGAAACCCGAGACCCGTACCTGGCGGGCGAGCTTGCGATAGGTGGCATCGAGCGAGGGCTTGAGCTCGTCGAAGGGCACCTCGACGGTGAGCTTGACCCGGGTCGGGCTGAGGGTCTCCTTGGTGGCCTTCACGGCGCGGCGGTCTCCTGGTACGACGTTGGACGGGGTGACACGCCGAGGCTATCGGTCGGGGCGGGGAGACTCGAACTCCCGATCTCCTGCACCCAAAGCAGGCGCGCTAGCCACTACGCTACGCCCCGAGGCGTCGCACGCTTATCCTACGGGGTAAGCTCGCACCGATCACCCCGCGGGTGTAGCTCAATGGCAGAGCCCCAGCCTTCCAAGCTGGCCATGCCGGTTCGATCCCGGTCACCCGCTCCATCGCCGGACGCCATCCGGCCGCGGTTTCGCCGCGGCCGGCGGCGTTCCGCCCCCGCGTGTCCTTCCGCGCCGCCTCATGCGCCAGACGTCCCGCCCGTGCCGCGTGACCTGGGCCGCATCCGGGTCGGCCGCGTGTCGACATCCGCCTCCCGTCCCGTCCCGCGGGCCCTCGGACGCGGACGCCCGCGTGGACACCGGCGGACGGGCATCGGCCGCCCGGTCTCGCACCGCGGAACCCGGGGGCACCCCCATCGACATGCCCCGCTGGCATGCCTGCCGCGCGTGTCGTGGCCACCGATCCGGCACAGCCCGCGCGACCAGCGGGACGCACCCACCGCATCCCGCCTCCCATGCGCTGAGTCACAGTCGACGGCGGTACTTTCGGGGCTCCCCCGTCCGTTTCCACGTCCCACCCGGTGCCCGAGGAGTGCGTTGCATATGGCCCTGAATCGCCGTGGCTGGCTCCCCGTGGTCGTCGGGGTCGGCATCGGGCTGAACACGGCCCGCCTGCGCGGTCGTCTGCACGCCATCGACGTGGTCCCCACCGAGGTGAGCGGTGCGGCGGCGGTCGGGCCCGCCGGGACCGCCCCCACCCGTCCGGAGGAGGCGCGCGAGCGGTCCCGCTACGTGCTGCTCTCCGCCGCGGGCACCCGCCTCACCGCGGGCCAGCGGCGCGCGGCCGAGGAGCACGCCCGGCGCAACGGCCTCGACGTGCTCGACCTCGTCCCGGCGAACCTGCCGGCACACCGCGTCCTCGACCTGGCCCGCATGGTCGATCCCGCCACCTACCGCGCCCAGCCGCTCACCCGCGGGCGCGGCGCCGGGCTGGCCGTGCTGATCGACCAGGAGGTGCTGGCCCGCATCGGGCTGGCCACAGCCGACCAGCCGCGCTTCCACGGCCGATCCGAGGTGGGCGACCTCACCGAGGCCGAGCTGGTCGCGATCGTGCAGCTGGGCAAGCGGCACGCCGCCGCCAGCACCGACCTCGCGGTGCTGCCCGGCCTGCGCGGGCCGGGCGCCGGTGCCGGTGCCGGCGACGCTCGGCTGTCCGTGCAGCAGACCGCCTATGCCTGGGAGCCGGCCCGGCGGGTACTGCCGGCGCTGCGCGACGGCGCCCTTCTGCTCGGCGCGGCGAGCAATCCGTCGGCGACGCTGGGGGCGCTCGCCCTGTCCTGGGTGCAGCCCGCGCTGGTCGGGGGCGGGCATGTGCGGGTGGATCCCGCCGCGCTCGGCCGCAGCCTGCTCGCCCGCCGCCAGATCGCCGTCGCGCAGGTCCGCCACGCCCGCGCCCGCGCGCGGGAGTTCCTGGGCGAGCCACAGCCCACCGTCACCGAGGCGGCGGGGACGAGCCGGCTGGTCGTGTCGGTCCGCCCGGCGGCCGCCGACGTCGACCGCGCCCGGCCCGGCTATCAGGCTGATCTGGCCGTCGGCGTCGAGCGTTTCCTCGAGGACCGCCGCGACAGCTGCCCCTGGTGCGGCGGCCGCGACCTCACCCTGCGGCTGCGCGGGCGCGACGTCGCCCAGCGCAAGCCCGGCGAGTTCCAGTACGACCGGTGCGGGGACTGCGGCCATATCTTCCAGAATCCGCGGCTTTCACCCGACGGCCTGGAGTTCTACTACCGCGACTTCTACGACGGCCTCGGCGGTGCGGCCCTGGAGGAGGTCTTTGGCTACAGCGTCGACCCCTACCTGCAGCGGGCCCGCCAGCCCATTGCGACGCCGCGGCGGTGGCTGGACGTCGGCGGAGGTCACGGGCATTTCTGCGCCATGGCGAGAACCGTCTGGCCGGCGACGAGCTTCGACGCGCTGGACATCGGCGCCGGCATCGAGGAGGCGGCCCGACGACGCTGGGTGGACCATGCCTACCGCGGTTTCTTCCCCGACCTCGTCGCCGAGGTCAAGGGCCGCTACGACATCATCAGCATGTTCCACTACCTCGAGCACACCCGAGACCCACTGACCGAACTGGACGCCGCCGCGGCGGCGCTGGAGCCGGGCGGCCATCTGCTCATCGAGGTCCCCAATCCGGACAGCCCGGCCGCCCGCTGGTACCGCAGCCTGTGGCCCGGCTGGCTGGTCCCGCAGCATCAGCACCTGATACCCGCCGCGAACCTCGTGGCCGCGCTGGAACGGCGTGGATTCGCGGTGCCCGAGCCCGTCTTCGGCGAGGTGCACCAGAAGGGCGATCCCGTGATGGCCGTCTACGGCCTGCTGCAGACGCTCGCGCCGTCACCCTCAGTCGCCTGGCGGGCCCCCGCCAGTCCCGGCCGTGGCCGGGCCGCACGCGCCCTGACGGCCGGGGCCCTCGTCCCCGCCTTCGTGGCCGCGCTGGTCACCGACGAGGCGACCCGCCCCTACCTGACCACCGGCACGCGCGCGAACGCCTACCGCATCCTCGCCCGCCGCCTCTAGCCCACGTCGCGAGTCCAGATCGTCGCCGTCGGTCGCTGCGGCGGGCCGTGGCAGCGTTCTGGCGACGTCGCGGCGGCCCGTGTCGCGCATTCGGCGACAAGACGGCTCAGTCCCAGCCCCAGTCGTCCTTGCGGTCCTTCGATCCGCGATCGGGGTGCCCGTGGCCGGATGCCCCGTCCCTGTCCCGCGGGCCCTTGTCATCCCAGGAGTCCTTGCCGTGCCAGGAGTCCTTGCCGTCCCAGGAGTCCTTGCCGTCCCAGTCGTCCTTGCTCCAGGAATCCCTGCCGCGCGCGTCCTTGTCCCGGGAATCCCTGTCCCGGGAATCCCTGTCCCGGGAATCCCTGTCCCGGGAATCCCTGTCCCGGGAATCCCTGTCCCGGTCGTCCCTGTCCCGGTCGTCCTTCTTCCAGGCGTCCTTCCAGTGTTTCCACCAGTCGTCCTTCGACCAGTCGTCGCCGGACCCGCCGTCCTTGTCCGGCCCGCCGGAGACGCGATTCCACCAGTCGTCCTTCGACCAGCTCGACGGCCACCAGTCCTTTCTCGACCAGTCGTCCGACCAGCTTCGGGGCTGCCTGGCCGGCGCCTCGGAATCGTCCGCGCGGGCGCTCGGCGCCACCGGTCCGAGAGTCACGAAAAGGGTCGCCACGGTCGACATCGTCATGATGAAGACCCGCGTCACACCAGGTCTGGACACAGTTCCCCCGTCTGTTCGCCGGATTTCCCGTCTCACCGCCGGACACCCGCCGGCCGAAACCGTGGCCGAGCCTAACCGCGCCGCCGCGCCACGCCCACACGATCACCGGGCCCCGTCCGACGATCGACAGCCATGCGGGGCAGGCAGGCCACGGCGACCATCGGTCACCTGAAGTAGCCTGTCGGCGACGGAGGGGGTTCGGATGGTCAGCACCATGGCGACGCGCCGAACGGCCGTCCACCTGCCGGACGCCGATCCAGACCGCGCGACACGACGAACGCGACCACGCGGAACCGGCCGCCACCGATGCGCCTGCGGTCCGCTCGCCGCAGGCCTGCTCGCCGTCGAGATGATCGCCGTCGGGATGCTCTCGGCCTGCGCGGGCGGCGACCCACCCGCTCCTCGCCCGCCCACGACGACGACGCCCGCCGCCCACGCGCCCCGCCCCACGGCGGCTCCGGCCGCGGGGCGCCATCTCGTCGCCTGGGCGGTGAACCCCGAGATCACCTGGTACGCGGACCCGAACCAGGACACGGCACGCGGCCGGCTGGCCAACCCGAACGAGCAGGGTGCCCCGCTGGTCTTCGCGGTCGTGCGGCGGTGGGCCGACTGGCTCCAGGTCCTGCTGCCGGTGCGGCCGAACGGCTCGCGAGGCTGGCTGCGCGCGGCCGACGTCCGCCTGAGCGAGACGCCGTACGCGCTGCGGGTCGATCGCGCGGCGCATCGCCTGACCGTGCTGCGTGACGGTGCCGTCCTCGCCCGGCTTCCGGTCGGCATCGGTACGGGCACCACACCCACGCCATCCGGTGAGTTCTACCTGACCGAACTGCTCCGCCCGTCGGATCCGGCCGGGCCGTGGGGGCCGCTCGCCTTCGGCCTGTCCGGCTTCTCCGACGTCATTACCAGCTTCAACGGCGCGGATGGCATCATCGGCCTGCACGGCACGAACCGTCCGGACCTGGTCGGGACCGATGCCAGCCTGGGCTGTGTCCGTCTTCGTAACGAGGACATCATAAAACTGGCGGGAATGGTGCCGGTCGGCACCCCGGTGGCCATCAGCCCGTGATTGCGCGTCGTTCCTGGCGGATGGCGGGGGACATCTCTAGGCTGCTTTCATGACGGGTTACCATCTGGCCCAGGTGAACATCGCCCGAGTACGCGCCCCGCTCGACTCCTCCGCGCCGGATGACCTCGTCGCCGGGCTCGCGCCGGCGGCCGACACCGGCGACGGCCAGCCCGGATTCGTCTGGCGGCGCACGCCCGGTCCCAGCGCGACGGCCGTGCACACCTTCCGTCTCGGTTCGGCCGCCCAGCTGACCGCCATCGTGAACCTGACGGTGTGGGAGTCGGTGGACGCGCTCGCCGACTTCGTGCTTCGCCAGGGGCATGGCGCGTTCCTGCGCCACCGCCGGGACTGGTTCCATCCGACCGACCGGGCGACGAACGCGCTGTGGTGGGTGCCCGTCGGGCACGAGCCGGGTGCCGAGGAGGCCGAGGAGCGGGTCCGGCACCTGCGCACCCACGGGCCGACGGCCACCGCGTTCACCCTGCGGCTCACCTTCCCTCCGCCTGATCGGCGGATCTCCCTGGTGCCGGGCGGGGGCGCGCGGGTCGCCGCTGCCCCGGCCGGGGGTGAGCCGGCAGGCCCGCCGGCCGCACGCAGCCTGGCCACGGGCGGCTGACCGCCGGCGGCCCGGGGCGCCCTCACGACACGGGCAGGTCGTCCCGTGCGCCGAGGTCGGCGACGTCGAGGTCGGCCCAGCCGGACAGGATCGTTCCGAACACGGACGGATCCTCGCCCCGGTTCCAGAAGGCGGTGGCGGCCTGCACGGCGACCGCGCCGGCCCGCAGGTACTCGGCGACGTGCCATCCCTCGCCGATGCCGCCGACACCGACGACGTCGACGGTGTCCGGCAGCAGGCGGCGCAGCTGGCGGACCTGGCCGAGGCCGATCGGCCGCAGTGCCGGGCCGCTGAGCCCAGCCAGTTCCACGTCGATGACGGGCCGGTGACCGGCGTCCAGGACGAGGGCGTTCGGGAACGTGTTCACCGCGGTGACGAACCGCGGCCCGGCAGACCCGACCAGCCCGGCAGACCCGACCGGCCCGGCCGCCGCGAGGTCACCGAGCAGCGCCGCGAGCTCGCCAAGCGCCGCCGGATCGGAGAACGGCGAGATCTTCACCCCATACGGGACGGCCGGGGCGCCCTCGGCGGCGCGGGCACTCAGCGCGTCCCCGACGGCCGCGCAGATCGCGGCCGTCTGGTTCGGGTCGAAGCAGGCGATCCGCTTCTGCGCGCCGCCGTCCCAGACGTTCGGGCAGGCGAGGTTCACCTCGATGAGGTCGACGCCGGTCGGTGCCACGGCCTCGACGAGCTGGCGGTACTCGGCGACGTCGAACCCGGCGACGCTCACGACGAGCGGCTTGCCGGCGGCGTGCGCGGTCGACACCATCCGCGGCAGGTGCTCGGCGTAGTAGTCCAGCCCGCGGTTGGGCAGGCCGAGGGCGTTCACCGAGTACGACGGGCCGGGCCAGTAGACGTTGCCGGTGTTGCCGGCCCGTGCGTGCACCGTGATGGACCCGACCATGACCGCCGCGACCGCGCTGCGCGCGAAGGCCTCGACGTCGGCCATCGACTTGCAGGTGCCGGCCGCGTTCATGACCGGATGTTCGAGGTCGATGCCGGCGAGCCCGGCCAGCGCAGTCATGCCGCCGAGCCTAGGCGGCGCGGCACCGGAGCGGGGATGATGATCAGTGCCGGGCCAGCGGCCGGCGGGCCCGCCGCGCGCGATGCCGGTCGACGGCCTTCTGGTAGACGGCGACCCGCAGCTCGGCGATGCGCCGCGGCTCCAGCTCCGCGGTCCCCGCCCGGCCGCGGGCGCCGACGGCGGCGGCGAGCTCCGGGTCGGTGAGGTAGGGCTCGAGCGCGTCCGCGAGTGCCTGCGCGTCCTCCGGCGGCACGACCGCGCCGCCCTCCCACTTCGCCACCCAGGTCGCGACGCCGGTGGTGGCGGTGGCCACGACCGGGCGGCCCGAGGCCATGCCCTCCAGGCCGGCGATGGAGAAGCTCTCGAATCGGCTCGGCACGACGACGACCCGTGCCTCCTCGTAGGCCTTGACCAGCTCGGGCCGGCTGAGGTGGCCGGCGAAGCGGCAGGGGACGCCGAGCTCGACCGCGCGCCGCTCCAGCCAGGTGCCGGTCGCGACGCCGTCGATGGTCCCCGACGACTGACCGGCGAAGACCACGGTCGGGGACACTCCCCGCTCCCGCAGCCGCGACGCCGCGTCGAGCAGGACGTCGAGGCCCTTGCGCCACTCCAGCCGACCGACGACGAGCAGTGTCCGGTCCGTGCCCTGGGGCGGCACCGACTCCAGGTACGGCGAGCGGTCGAACGGGTAGGGGATGACGTCCGCGTCGGTCTTCTTCTTCAGCCAGCCGAAGTCACGCAGCGTGGTGACGATCAGTTCGGATGGTGCGGTCCGCGCGTCGGCGCGCAGCGCGGAGAAGCGGTCGATCCGATCGGCGAGCGCGCCCCGGCCGTGCAGCCGGCCCTCACGCAGCCGGACGTCCATCATCGTCGGCGTGTGCAGATGGATGACGAGCGGCACGTCGCGGCGCACCGCGGTGCGCAGCCCCCGGGTCTCGCCGTCCTGCGTCTCGATGACGTCGGGCCGAAGCCCGAGGCGGCGCAGCCAGAACGCGTAGGAGACGGCGAGGACGAACCGCAGCATCAACGAGTCGCGCGGATGGTTCGCCCCCTGGACGGACCGCCCCAGCGGGCCCAGGTAACGACTGACCGGAAGGCGCAGCAGCGGCCGCCGGTGGACCTGGACACCGTCATGATCCTCGTCGGTCCGATGCCGCCCCTGGGCGCACAGGATATGAACCCTGTGACCGAGTGCGACCAACGCGTGAGCGATGTCGTGCGTGTAGACACCCGCGCCATCCCAGATGATCGGCGGGTACTGCTCGCACAAGAAGACGATCTCCATACCCATCCCCCACGGCGGCGAACTCCGGTCGGCTCACCATAGCGCCAGCCTATCGAGGCACCACGCCGGGTTTCGGGCATTGCGAGCACCCCGACAACATAACCCTCACGTAAACGTAGCGACACCCAAATGACACCACTGACCTGCGCTTTTGCAACACCCGGGCAACCGGCCGACGGCATTGCGGCCATCTTCACGCCATCGCCAACGCACACCCGACGGACATCCAGGCCACACCAGTAGGGCAATACCCCGCGTCATGGTGCTTCCCAGTGGTATCAGATGACCGATTCACGGTCCGGCGAGTGCCTCCGGCGTGCCCGCGCCCACCGCCCGGGCGCCGGCGCCGGACCGCCCGCGGTCCGTCCGGCGGGCACCGCGGACCCGCCCAGCGCCACTCCGGCGACCTGGCGAAACAGCGTCGGCAGGGTCGCGACGGTGGCCAGCAGCGCGGCGGCGGCGAGCACGAACGGCAGCCGCGGGTCGGCGGCGAACAACGCCCCGGAGAGCAGGGCGGCGAGCACGGTCCAGGCGGTCTGCGTCGTCGCGAACACCCCCTGGCCGCGGCCCACCGAACCGGTGCGCGCGCTCTCCTGCGCCAGCAGCGCCTGGCTGGCTGGATAGATGACGGCCAGCACGATCCCCTCCAGGCAGCCGATCACCAGGATGAGGGGCCGGGAGTGCAGGAACGGGTAGGCCGCGACGGCCGCGCCCCGCAGCGTGATCGTCACCATCAGCAGCCGGCGGCGGTCCAGCCGGTCGACAAGCCAGCCGGCGGGCCAGGCGAACACGAGATAGGGCAGCCCGAACAGGGCGAAGGTGACGCCGATGAACGCCGTCGACTCGCCCTCCCGGCGCATCAGCAGGCTCCAGCACGTCTCGTAGACGCCGGTGGCGAACCCGCCGCACGCCGCGATGAGCAGCAGCCCGGCGAGGCCACGCGCGTGCCGCCGCCCGAACGCCGGGCGGTCGACGCGGGTCAGGGCATCCAGCTGAGTCACCGCGGGTGACGGGTGGGACGGGGACCGGGCGGGCAGCAGCCAGACCACCGGCAGCGAGGCCAGCACGGCCGCCGCGCCGCTGGTCAGGAACATCGCGTCCATGTGCCGCTCGCCGGCGAGCCCGCCGAGCAGCGGGCCGACCGTCAGTCCGAGCAGCTGGCCGGTGAACACGGCGCTGAACGCCCGGCCCCGCATGCCCGGCGCGACGGTGGCGGCGACGGCGGTCAGCGTGGCGACCTCGAAGGCCCCTGCGCCGGCGCCCTGCAGCACCCGCATCGCCGCCGTCGCCGCCACCCCGCCGACCGCGACCAGCCCCAGGCAGCCCGCCGCGTACCCGGCCAGTCCGGCCAGCAGGACCGGCCGCGGACCGTGGCGCGCGGCGGCCCGGCCCGCCAGGTACTGCGACAGCAGGGCACCGAGGAAGAACGCCGCCATCACCACGCCGACGGCGGCGGCGGAGACGTGCCGGTCCCGCAGGTACAGCGGCAGCAGCGGGGCGATGGCGAACGACCCGCACCACTGCAGCAGCGTCGCGGCGGTCAGCGCCACGAGCAGCCGCGCGACGGCGGCCCGCGGCGCTCCCGCGGATGCCACCCGCGCAACCGCGCGCCCCCCGTCCACGCGTGGGTCATATCCCGCGAACCGGGTACCTGGCAACGTGGAGCCGCACACCGGGCATGCACCGCGGGACCGGGCAGACCCGGCCCAGGACCGGGCAGCCCGGGCGGACCGGCCGCAGCAGAGGATGCCGACAGATGCCACATGAGGACACCCACCCGGCCCCCGGCCCGAGCGCCGCGACCCGCGCACCTGCGGCTGGCCCGCCGGAGCGAGGAGCTCCGTTCGCCGCGAAGATGGCGTACTACCGCTCGCAGCACACCAGCCGGGGCATCCGGCTGACCCACCTGGTGGGCATCCCCGGCGTGGCGTTCTCGCTGCCGCTGTTGGCGGCGCGGCCCCGGGTCGGCCTGCCGGTGTTCGCCGCGAGCTGGGCGGTGCAGGTCGCCGGGCATCTGCTGGCCGAGCACAACCGGCCGGCGCTGGCCGAGGGGCCGCTCACCTACCAGCTGTGCGGCCTGGCCTTCTGGTGCGAGGAGGTCGTCGACCTGCTCGCCGGCCGCGGCCTGGCGGGCGCCGGGAGCAACCCCGAGCGTTGACGGTGACGGGCGCCGCTCGACCGGGCCGGCGGGCGGCTCAGCCCTGCTGGAGCGGCAGGCGGCCGGTAGGCGGCTGGGCCTGGGCGGACGGCGGGGCGCCACCGCCGGGTCCGCCGGACCCGCCCGCCGGAGCCGGCGCGGCGACCCGGGTGACCTTGGGTTCGATCCGGCGCAGCATCAGCGTGGTCAGCGCGAGCGCGACGACGCCGATGACGATCCCGAGCGTGATGTCGAGCGCCCAGATGCTCGCCCTGTGTTCCCAGAACCGGTCCGGCGGGTCGCTGCGCAGCGCCTTGTTGCCGAGCTTGCCGACGACGTTGAGATCGTCGGTGCTGGCGAGCGCGGCGAACCCCCACCGGGCCGGGGCCAGGTAGCTGATCTGTTCCAGGCCGATCCTGCCCGTCATGGACGTCAGGCCGCCGGAGAAGACCAGCTGACCCATGGTGACCAGGACCAGGATCGGCATCGCCTTGTCGGCGTTGTCGATCAGGGTGGACACGAACAGGCCGATCATCATCGACGCGAGCGCCGCGACGATCACCGCGACCAGGCATTCGAGCAGCGGCGAGCCGATCGCGACGGCCTCGGGCGGCGTGCGGCCGGTCACCGCGATGAGGGTGAACACCACGCACTGCGCGGTGGTGATCGCCGTCAACAGAATGATCTTCGAGCCGAGGTAGGCCGTGCGGGACAGGCCGATCGTCCGTTCTCGCCGGTAGATCGCGCGTTCCTTGACGATCTCGCGGACGGCGTTCGCCATGCCCATGAAGCACGCGCACAGCACGAGCACGACGAGGACCTTCGTCGCGTCCGCGTTCGGTGTCTGGGCCAGCGCGCCGAGGCCGTCCGGTGCTTTGAGCACCCGTGGGACGATGCCGAGAATGAACGGGTAGGCGATGATCAGCCGTAGGTAGGAGCGGTCGGCGAGGACGACCCGCCAGTAGCGCCTGGTCAGTGTCGCGAGCTGGGCGAGCACCGGTTGCTGGCGGACGCTGGGCAGCTCCGGTGGCGCCCTGCGCACGGCGGGCGCCACGACCGCCGAGGGTACGAAGAACTCCGACGCCCGGAAGCGGGCGGCCATCTGCGCGCCCGGGGTCGCCTCCAGCTCACGGAACACCGCGGCGAACTCGCGGAAGTCCTGCTTGCCGAAGAACCGCAGCGCGCCGTCGGCCGGCCCGAAGTAGGCGACATGGCCGCCGGGCGCGAGCACGAGGATGAAGTCGCACAGGTCCAGGAACAGCACGCTGTGGGTGACGACGATGACCGTGCGGCCGCTCTCGTCGGTGGACCCGGCGCCGCCGCCCTTGGCGAGGCCCTGCAGCGTCTCCATCACCGACTGGTCGTTGGCCGGGTCGAGGCCGGACGTCGGCTCGTCGAGGAAGAGCAGCGACGGGCGGGTGAGCAGCTCCAGCGCCACGCTGGTGCGCTTCTTCTGGCCGCCGGACAGGCGCGAGACGCGGGTGTCGGCGTGCGCGGACAGCCCGAGCTGCTGGATGACCTCCTCGACCCGGGCGCGCCGCTCGGCCGACGTGGTGTCGGCGGGGAAGCGCAGCTCCGAGCCGTACAGCAGCGCCTCGCGCACGGTGAGCTGGTCGTGCAGCGGGTCGGCCTGCGGGACGTAGCCGATGCGGCGGCGCAGTTCGTCGAATTCGCCGTAGAGGTCCCGCCCGGCGTAGCGGACCGAGCCGCGGTCAGCGGGGCGGAAACCGGTGAGCGCGTTGAGCAGCGTCGACTTGCCCGCGCCGCTGGGGCCGACGACGCCGAGCAGCGAGCGGCCGGGCAGCCGGAAGGTGATGTCGTGCATGAGCTGCTTGGCGCCGGCGATCACCGACAGATCCTGCACCTCGAAGGCGACGTCGCCAGAGTCGACGTACTCGACGAGCGAGCTGCCCTCGAGCTGGAACAGATGGTGCCCGATCGCGACGACGTCCCGCTGCATCACCGGCGCGCGGCCGACCCGGTGACCGTTGACGAACGTGCCGTTCGCGGACGCCAGGTCCACGAGCTCGACGCCACCGAGGGAGATGTGCAGCTCGGCGTGGTGCCGGGAGGCGAGCAGATCACCCACGGTGATCTCGTTGTCGCGGGAGCGGCCCAGCCGCATCCGGCCCGGTACCAGCGGGTGCACGCGGCGGCGGGCGTGCACGATCGCGCTCTGCGCCGTTGCCGGATCCAGCGCCATCGCGCCGGACGCGGGACCACCCGGCCCCTGCCCCGGCAGGGCGGCGCCCAGCGCGGTCGAGGGGTTCGCCGGCGAGGCTCCGGTCGGCGGCGAGGCGTAGGCGGCGAGGCCGTCGATGTCGATCGGCGCCGAGTCCGGGCCACGGGTGGGCGCCGTCGGCGGGATCGCCGGGCGGGCCGGCAGCAGTACCACCTCCGGGCCGTCGGCCGCGCCGAGGCGCAGCCGCAGCTCGCCCGCGACCTCCAGGCCGCCGACCCGGCGGCCGTCGCGCCACAGTCCGTTCGCGCTGATGTCCTCGACCCGCCAGCCGACCGGGGCGGGATGCAGCACCAGGTGCCGGCGGGACACCCGGCCGTCGTTGATGACGATGTCGGCGGAGCGGGCCCGGCCGATGACGGCAGGGGCGTCGCCGGTGAGCGTCACCTCCCCGGCCGGGGTGCGGACGTGGAGCGGGGTGCCAGGCACGAACAGTCTCCCTAGGTCGCCAGACGCACCATAGTGTGCCCGGCCACGGGCCATATTCCCGGCCCCTTCAGCCACATGTCCGGAACCCGACCGCTCACGCGGCGGTCCGCGACCCCCGGTCGATCAGCGCAACGCGCGCCCCCCGAAGCCGCGCTCGTCGCCTCGCGGCCCGTAGCCGGCATCGTCCCCCGCGTCATACCGGGCGCCCCCGCGGGCGGCGTCGCCGGCGTCCCCGCGGGCGGCATCGCCCGTCGTCATCGAGCCGTAGCCGGACGGCCGCGGGCCGGTGCGTCCCGCGGCCGGCGCCGCAGCGGAGGAATCCGTCGCCCCGCCGACCGCGGTCGCCTCCCGGTCGGCCCCACCGCCGGGGCCGGCCGCCGCGCCGGTGGCGATCTCGATGTGGCGGGGCTGGCTGCGGTGCGCCTTCGGCAGCGTCACCGTGAGCACGCCGTCGGTCAGCGTCGCCTCGACGCGGTCCGGGTCGACGTCGCCCGGCAGGGTGACGCGGTGCTCGAAGCTCCCGGTCCGCCGGGATCGGCGGCGCACGATCCCCGTCCGCTCCCGCTCGCGGACCTCGCCGGCGACGTGCAGCTCGCGCTCACGCAGATCGATGGACAGGTCGTCACGGCGCACCCCGGGCAGCTCCAGCTCGACGATGAAGGCGTCGTCGGTCTCCTCGACATCGACCGCCAGGCTCGTCCCGGCCAGCACCCCCAGCGGCCGACCCGCACCGCCGGCGACGTCCCCGAGCAGGCTGCCCATCCGGCTCCACACCTCCTCGATCTCCCGGAACGGGTCCCAGCGGGCGGGCGGGGCCGATCCCGCGGCGCCCTCGTGCATGGACAGCGTCATGTCGCCACCTCCATCATCACGGTCAACCATCAGCGCAAAGCGTGATTCTCTGCCTACACTGTGGTCAGTACCCGGGCGCTGTGGGACGGCAAACCGGTGGTATCCGTCACCATGGAGCGATGCATCCAGCGGGCGTGAGGCGGGCGTGAGGCAGCCTGGGAGGTCCGGCGCGACGCGCGCCGCCGCTGCCGACGGGCGCCCGGGCACGCCCCGTGGGCGTCGCTTCCAGCCGCACAGCCTGCCGACCAGGATCGGCGACGACCCGCACCAGGCCCGCTGGGCGGACGCGATGAAGACGGTGCTCAACCGGGAGCAGATCAGTCTGCCGATGCTCGCCGAACGGGTGGCGGCCGTCCTCGACCTGCGGGGCACGCACAAGCTGCGCCGCTGGCTCGGAAACGAGACGACGGTGCCGGCGCACGCGATCGGCGCGCTCGCGCGGGCGGTCGGCGCGCACGAGAGCGAGATGCTCGCCGCCTACGGACTGCACAGCCCGTCGATCGGGCGGCTGGTGCGCCGGGTGGAGGCGGCGCAGGAGCGGGAGCGGGCACTGCGGGCGCGCGCCGCCCAGGCGGACCGGGCCACCGGCGGCGCCCTGTTCGCGGTGGCGGCGGCGCGCGAGGGCCGGTGGGCGGTGACCGTGCGGCCGCACTGGCGAGGCCGGCGCCACCGCTGCCACTTCGCCGACCACGTGCTGCTCGAACGGGTCGACGCGATCAGCCTGCAGGCGGACGCCGAACGGGACTTCGCCGAGGAGTTCGAGCGCACCGGGGGCAGCTGGGACGTCGCGCCGGTGTCCGTGCGCGGGCTGCCCACCGGCCCGCTGCCGCCGGTGATCGTTCACCGGTTCACCGCGCCGCACGAGCCGACCGCCCACCACGCGCCGACCGACGCCTGCGGGGTCGGCGCGCAGGGGATCGTGGTCACCGGCCTGCAGTGGACCGGCTCCTACACCGTGGCGGCGCTGCTGGCCAGGGCGCTCGGCTGGGGCCTGGGCAGCTTCGCGCGCGACGCGCGGGCGGTGCACGGCGGCGCCCGGCTCGACTTCGCCCTGGCGGACGAGATCATGCGGGACTGGCTGCGCGCCCCCGACGAGACGCCCCGGCGGGTCTGGGCGCACGTGCTCACCGACCCGCCGACGCCGACCGCGCCGAGTGCCCGCCTGCTCGGAACGGCGCATCCGGACGTCCTCGTCATCGTGGTCGTGCCCGAGCCGGAACTCGTCGAGACCATCGCGGGCCTGTCGGCGAATTCGCCGGCCGAGTTCGCCGCCCGCGCGGCCCGCTGGGGCGAGCTGCTCGCGCCGCGTTCCCGTCTGCTGCACGTGACCGCCCGGGCCCCGCGCGCCGCGGACGGCTCGGTGCTCGGGGGCGGCGATCCCCGCTTCCTCGACGCCTACTTCGACTCGTCCGTCGACGCGGCGATGGACGCCCTGCGGCTGCTCGCCGGCGATCGCCCGCTGGGCGTGCTGGTCCCCGAGCAGGCGCGCCGGGAGGACCCGTTCGCCGCCCTCGTCGTCGCCGACGGTCAGGCCGCCAGTACGAGCAGATCGCCCAGCGCCGCTGACGCCTGCCCACCGGCGGCACCCGCGTCCCCGCGTTGATCGCCACCGCCACCCGCACCGCCCCTGCTATCGCCATCGCCATCGGCATCGGCATCGGCATCGGCACAGGCACCGCCGCCGGCACCGACAGCGGGACCGGCACCGGAACGCGGTCCGGTGGGTGCGGCGGCGTGGCACAGCACGGCGGCGAGGTCGGTGTCGCCGACGCCGGCCGCCGCCGGCCCGAACGCGCCGACCAGCGCGGCGCGCAGCGCGTGCACGCCGGCCTGACCCGTGCCGTGTAGACCGGCGGCCTGCGCCGCGAGCGCGGCCAGCCGGTAGGCGGCGATCCGCCGGTCGGCGCCCGCGCCGTCCGCCGCCGCGGAGAGGTCCGCCGCCGCGGAGGACGGCGGCGTGGGCGCCCACAGCGGCCGGGCCGGCTCCCGGCGCCCGCCACCCGACGCCGCGGCGCGGGCACCGACTCTCTCACCGGCGACGGGCCGCCCAGGGCCGTCGACGGGCACGTCCGCGCCGCGCAGGGCGCTGAACGGCAGCACCACGGGCGCCTTGTCGGCCAGCGGCCGGGCCAGGTAGCGCCGGTACCGCTCGGGCGAGGCAGCTTCGACGGCCCGGGTCACCCGCCGGATCCGGTCGGCCATCCGCGCCGGGGTGGTGCCGTACCGCTCGGCCCAGGCGCGCAGCGGCCACCCGGTGCCGGGCACGGCCGGAACGTCGCTGCCCAGCCACGTCATCAGGTGCGCCAGCAGCGCGCGGTCGGCCGGGTCCGGCAGGGCCCGACGCGCCCAGGCGGCGTCGGGAACGCGCTCGGGCCGCTGCTGCATGCCACTATCCCGCCGGCGCTCGCGGTGCAGATCGCCCAGGCTCGAGCGGACCACCCGGGTGAGGTAGCCGTGCGGGACCGCGCCACCGGCGCCCGGGCGGGTGCCGGGGCCCACCTCGACCAGCCGGGAGAGGACCCGTTCCAGCAGGGTGATGGCGTCGTCCAGGCAGCCCAGGTCACAGCAGCCCAGGACGCCGCCGCGGACCGCGCGGGCACCCTCGGGGCAGGGCAGGCCGCCATGGTGGGCCGAGCGGCGGGCCAGGGTGTCGTTGACGGCACGCACGGCCGCCGCGAACATCATCTGTTCCATATGCCCTCAGCGTGCCGGCCGCGGCGGGCCGGCGGACTCCCGCGGACTGCCGAGTTGGCCGGGTCGGACTGCAGAATCTGCCAGCCTGCCGACGGGCGCCCAGGGCCGCCGCCCGCACGCCCTACGCTGGAGCGGTGTCCAGCGTGCCGGGCGAGCAGGCCCTCGAACGGGTCATCGCCGCCCGGGTCCGCGAGTACCGGCTGGCCGCGGCGCTGTCGGTGGCGGAGCTCGCGCGCCGCTCGAAGCTGTCCAAGGCGATGCTCTCGAAGATCGAGAATGCCCAGACGTCCTGCAGTCTGTCCACCCTGAGCCGGCTCGCCGGCGGGCTCGGCGTGCCGGTCACGGCGCTGTTCCGCGGCGTCGACGACGAGCGGGAGGCGGTGTTCGTGCCCGCCGGGCACGGCGCGCGCATCCTGCGCCACGGCAACCGGGTCGGGCATCTCTACGAGCTGCTGGGCACGCTGCGCGGCGGGCACCGGCGGATGGAGCCGATGCTCGTCACCCTCAGCGAGCCCGCCGAGGTGTTCCCCCTGTTCCAGCACGAGGGCACCGAGTTCCTCTACCTGCTCGAGGGCGTGCTGGAGTACGGCCATGGGGAGGCCCGCTATCTGCTGCGCCCGGGTGACGCGCTGATGTTCGACGGCCTCGGGCCGCACGGGCCCGTCCGCCTGATCGAGCTGCCGATCCGGTTCCTGTCCATCACCGCCTACGGCTCCCACGACGGGCCGTGACGACGCACGGCTCGTCCTCTCGACCCGTCCGGTTGGTCGGCTAGCGCATCTGGCCGGCGCCGACGTAGGGGTGCGGGCTGACCAGCGGGTCGTTCTCCGCGAAGCGGGACAGCCGGAAGTCCGCGGCGGGGATCAGCGGATGGCTCGACTCCCCGTCGACGACGAGGTCGGCGACGAGCTCCCCGACCGCCACCGAGATCTTGAAGCCGTGCCCGCTGAACCCGGCCGCGACGACGAGCCCGTCGACCGACGTCGTCGAGATGATCGGGTTGTAGTCGGGGGTGACGTCGTAGCAGCCCGCGTAGGACGACGACAGCGCCACGTCCGGCAGGCCGGGGAAGCGGTGGGCGAAGCGGCCGACGGCCAGCTCGGTGTACTCGGGATCGGCGCTCTGGCGGAACGCGTCGGGGTCCACCCACTGGGGCCGGCTGTGATCGCTGTTGCCGACGAGCAGCTCGCCGGACCGTTCCGGGCGCACGTACTGCAGGGAGACCAGATCGGACAGCACTGGCCGGCCGATGATCGGCGCGCCGGGCGAGACCAGCAGGATCTGTTCGCGCTGCGCCCGCACCGGCAGCTCGACGCCGACCCCGGCGGCCAGCGCCGCCGACCAGACGCCGGCCGCGAGCACCACCGTGCCGGCCGCGACCTGGCCGCCGTCGGCGAGTTCCACCCCGACGGCCCGGTCCCCGGCGGTGACGATGCGGGTGACGGCCGCGCCCTGGCGGACCCGGACACCGCCGCGGCGGGCGGCGGCCAGGTAGGCGTGGCAGGTCCGGTAGGCGTCGCCGTAGCCGCCGCGCGGCTCGTAGGCGAACGCGGCGAAGTCACCGAGTTCCGCCTCCGGCCACAGCTGCGCGACCTCCTCCGGGTCGGCGAGGCGGGTGTCGACGCCCACCTCGGCGGCGGCCGCGACGTTGGCCGCGAGCGCCGCCGCGTCCCGTGGCCCCACCCCGACCAGGTAGCCGACCGGCTCGAAGCCGACCCCGCCGGCGACGCCGAGAATCTCCGCGGCGTGGGTGAACAGCTGGACGCCGCACCAGGCCATCGCCGCGAGCGAGCGCACCCCGTAGTGGCAGCGGACGATGCCGCTGGAGCGGCCCGTCCCGCCGGAGCCCACCGACGCCCGCTCCAGCACCAGGACGTCGCAGACGCCCCGGCAGGTCAGTGCCCAGGCCGTCGCGGCCCCTTCGATGCCGCCGCCGACGATGACCACCTCGGCGGTCGTGGTCCCGCTCACCGGCCCGGGATCCAGTCGGTTCCGGCGAGCGGCACGCGGGCCATGGCGGCCGCCTCGACGGTGAGCGCGACGAGGTCCTCGGGTTCGAGCCGGTGCACGTCGCTCTTGCCGCAGGCCCGGGCGAGCATCGTCGTCTCCATCGCCAGTGCCCGCAGGTAGTTGGCCACCCGGGTGGCGCCGAGGACCGGGTCGAGCCGGGCGGCGAGCGTGTCGTCCTGGGTGGTGACGCCGACCGGGCAGCGTCCGGTGTGGCAGTGCACGCAGTGGCCGGGTGCCGTGCCGAGGGCCGCGTACTCCGCGGACACGTCGACCTCGACGTATGCGCTGTCGCTGGCGCCGGTGGGGGCGGAGTCCGGAGGTGGGACGGGTCGGCGGCGGTAGGTGGGGGCGTTGCAGCCGAGCGCGACGAGGGGTGCGACGCCGAGGGAGACGGCGTCCGCGCCGAGGGCGAGCGCCTTGGCGACGTCGGCGCCGGTGCGGATGCCCCCGGAGACGATCAGGCCGACGTCGGTGGTGAGCCCGAGGTCGGCCAGCGCGTCGCCGGCGAGGCGGACGGCGGCCAGCGTCGGGATGCCGGTGTGCTCGATGAACGCGTCCTGGGTGGCGCCGGTGCCGCCCTGCATGCCGTCGACGACGACGACGTCCGCCCCGGCGGCGACGGCCAGGCGCACGTCGTGGTCGACCCGGGTGGCGCCGACCTTGACGTACACCGGGATCTGCCAGTCAGTGACCTCGCGGATCTCCTCGATCTTGATCTTCAGGTCGTCGGGGCCGGTCCAGTCGGGGTGGCGGCTCGCCGAGCGCTGGTCGACGCCCTCGGGCAGGGTGCGCATCCCCGCCACCCGCGCGCCGACCTTCTGCCCGAGCAGCATCCCCCCGCCGCCGGGCTTCGCGCCCTGCCCCAGCACGATCTCCACCGCGTCGGCGGCGCGCAGGTCGGTCGGGTTGAAGCCGTAGCGCGACGGCAGGCACTGGTAGACGAGGGTGCGCGACGCCGAGCGCTCCTCCGGCGTCATCCCGCCGTCGCCGGTCGTCGTGGACGTGCCGACCATCGACGCGGCCCGGCCGAGCGCCTCCTTCGCGTTCGCCGACAGCGAGCCGAACGACATGCCGGCGATGGTGATCGGGATGTCGAGCACCACCGGGCGGGCGGCGCGGCGTGCCCCGAACACCGTCCGCGTGTCGCAGCGTTCCCGGTAGCCCTCCAGCGGGTAGCGCGAGGCGCTGGCGGTCAGCAGTAGCAGGTCGTCGAAGTCGGGGACGGCGCGGCGCGCTCCCCAGCCACGAATCGGGTAGCGGCCCAGCTCCGCCCGTTCCCGGATGCCGGCGAGCACGTCCGGGCCGAAGGTGTGGTGGGCGGGGGGCGCCTCGGCGGCGAGCCGGCCGGGGTCGATCAGGTCGGGGCGGTGCGTCATCGTCGGCTCCCGTCAGTAGGCGCCGTCAGTAGGCGCCGTGGTGGGCGGTGTCGAAGTGGTAGAGGGAGCGGACGGAGGCGACCCGGGTGACGTTCTGCGGGTCGACGTGGTCGAAGCCGGCGGCCGCGGCCAGCGCGCCCGCGGCCGCCACGTCGGCCTCGGTGAGGTCCTCGACCCGGGCGTCGGTGCCGAGGCCGCGGATCCGGCCGGCGACGTAGATCACCGCCTCGTACAGGGAGTCGCCGAGCGCCTCGCCGGCGTCGCCGCCGACGAGGATCGTCCCGGCCTGGGCGAGGAACGCGCACGAGCGCCCCACGTCACCGGCGACGGCGAGCTGCCCGCCCTTGAGCGAGATCCCGGCGCGCAGCGACGCGTCCCCCTCGACGACGACGAGACCGCCGTGCGCCGACGCGGCGGCGCTCTGGCTCGCCGCGCCGCGCACCCGCACCGTGCCGGACATCAGGTTCTCCCCGACGCCCCAGCCGGCCGGGCCGTCGACGTCGACCTCGGCGGCGGCGCCGAGCCCACCGACGTAGTAGCCGGCGGGCCCCGCGATGCGCACGTGCACCGCCCGGGTGAGGCCGACGGCCAGGTTGTGCCGCCCGGCCGGGTTGTCGAGGCGGGCACGGGCGCCGTCCGGCAGGGAACGCAGGGCGGCGTTCGCCTCGCGTGTCGACATCGCGGCCAGGTCGAGCACGATCTCGTCGCGGGCCTCGTCCACCACGGCGGTGGTGCCGCTCAGCTCGCCCACAGGTAGACCTCCTCGGGCTCGGGTTCGAAGACGACGGCGTCGGCGAGGCCGGGCAGGCCGAGCAGCGCCTGGTACTCGGACACGACGGCCACCCAGTGGTCGGTCTCCGCGATGATCGCCGGCTTGCAGGCGATCGGGTCGCGCACGACGGCGAAGCTGTCCGCGGTGGTGACCGCGAGGGTGAAGAAGCCGTCGAAGGTGGTGGTGAGGCGGCGCAGCGCGGTGGTGAGGTCGTCGCCGGCGGCGCGGCGCGCGGCGAGCCAGTGCGCGGCGACCTCGGAGTCGTTGTCGGTCTCGGTGATGATGCCCATGCCCGCGAGGCGGCGACGGATCGTCGCGTGGTTCGCGAACGACCCGTTGTGGACGAGGCAGAGCCGCTCCTCGCCGGCCACGAACGGGTGGCAGTGCGCGGCGGTGACCGCGGACTCGGTCGCCATCCGGGTGTGGGCGAGGGCGCGCACCCCCGCCCGGCCCGCCAGGCCGATCCGCGCGGCGAACTCCTCCGGGTCACCGACCTCCCTGAACACCGTGAGGCCGGCCCCCGGTGCCGCCGGAACGCCCGGGACCGCCTGACCGGGAACGCCGGGAACGCCGGGAACGCCGGGAACGCCGGGAACATCGGGAACATCGGGAACATCGGGAACATCGGGAACATCGGGAACATCGGGAACATCGGGAACATCGGGAACATCGGGAACATCGTCGTGGATCGCGACGCCCGCCGAGTCCGGGCCGCGCCGCGCGACGCCGCGCAGCATGCCAGCCACCATGGCGCCAAGCCGCTCCCGATAGGTGTGGTCCTTCAGGTGCAGGCCCGCGATGCCGCACATGACGCCTCCCCTCGCCTCGCTTCCGTGCCGCCGGATCCCGTCCGCGCCCGCCGTCGCCGCCTCGATGCGGGACCCGGATCAGAACGCGGTCAGGTAGCGGTCGATCTCCCAGCCGCCCACCTGGCTGTGCCAGTCGAGGAACTCGGCGCGGCGGCGGGCGGCGTAGTAGGCGGGCACGTCGCCGCCCGCGCCCGCGGCCGCGAGCGCCCCGGTGATCACCGGATCGGCGACGAACGCCTCGACCGCGTGCAGCAGCGTCGGCGGCAGCTCGCCGCCGGCCGCTCCCGGCACGGGAGTCGTACCGATCCCCCCAGGCCGGCCCGGGCCGCCGACGGGACCGGGGTCGAGCTTCGCGTCGACGCCGTCCAGCCCGGCCGCGATCAGCCCGGCGATCGCCAGGTAGGGGTTGGCCGCCCCGTCGACGACGCGGATCTCCACCCGGTCGCCGTCGGGTACCCGCACCAGATGGGTGCGGTCATTGCCGCCGTAGGTGGCGCGGGTCGGCGTCCAGGTGGCGCCGGAGCTCGGCGTGGCCGCGCCCGTCCGCTTGAAGGAGTTCACCGTCGGGGTGAGCAGGGCGAGCAGCGCCGGCGCGTGGCCGAGCACGCCGCCGACGAAGCCGTAGGCCAGCTCCGACAGGCCGAGCCCGCGCGGATCGTCCGGGTCGGGGAACAGCGCCCGCTCCCCCGCCCACAGCGAGACGTGCAGGTGCATGCCGCTGCCGGTCAGGCCACTGAACGGCTTGGGCATGAAGGTGGCGACCATGCCGCGCCGCTCGGCGATCATCCGGACGAGGTAGCGGAAGGCGATGACCCGGTCGGCGGTGGTGAGCGCGTCGGCATGGGCGAAGTTCTGCTCGAACTGGCCGTTGCCGTCCTCGTGGTCGTTGGCGTAGTTGTCCCAGCCGAGCGTGTTGAGCGCCGTGGAGACGTCGGTGAGATGTTCGTACATGCGGGTCAGGTCGCGGGCGTCGTAGCAGGGCCTGGCGGAGCGGTCCGCAGCGTCCGCGGGGACGATCGTGCCGTCGTCGCGCCGCTCGACGAGGAAGTACTCGCACTCGGCGCCCACCCGCAGCGACCTTCCCTCGGTCGCGAGCCGCTCGCACATCCGGCGCAGGATGATCCGCGGCGCGTACGGCCACGGTTCACCCTCGACATGCGGGTCGCACTGCACCATCGCCAGTCCCGGGCGGACGAACGGCAGCGCGACGTAGGAGTCCGGATCGGGCCTCGCGATGAGGTCCGGGTCGCTCGGGACCTGCCCGGTGCCGCCGGCCGCGAACCCTGCGAAGCCGACGCCGTCGGTCTGGGCGCGGTCGAGCGCCGCTGCCGGGACGAGCTTCGCGCACGGCTTGCCGTCCAGGTCGACGAAGGTCGCCAGCACGAACGACGTGCCGTCGGCCGCCGCCCGCTCGGCCAGCGACGCGCCCGACGCCGTCTCGGTCACGGTGCTCTCGATCACGGTCCGCCACCCCCGCCCGCGAGGTCTCACCACAGGAGCCATCGTCAACTGGCATTCGACGAGAACCCGATGACGCCGGAACGGCACCGCCGTAACGATCCAGTAACGACCGGTTCGGGCTGCCCGGCCCACGTCCTTGGCCACCCCCGCCGCTGCCCGCCCCGTCCACCGGCGCCCCGTCCGGCGGGACCTCGCGACGACCCGCCGATTCCGCTCAGACGGGTCGGTCCTCGATGGACTGGGCCGGCGAGCCCTCCTCGGCGGACAGCGCGCGCGGTTCCCGTGCTTCGGGCACGACCGCGGTGGATGCGCCGCCGTCCTGGTCGCCCGCGGGCGAGCCCTCCCGTTCCCGCTCCCGTTCCCGCTCCCTTTCGTGGGCGCGGGTGAGCGCGGCGCGGGCGTCGTAGCGGACCAGCGCCGGCACCGCCACGCACGAGACGGCCAGCGCGCCGATGCAGGCCAGGCCACCGCTGACCACGGAGAAACCCGGCGAGACCGCGGCCGCGGCACCGCCGGCCTCCAGGTCGCCGAGCCGTGGGCCACCCGTGACCACCACCAGGAACACGCCCTGCAGGCGGCCGCGCATCTCGTCGGGGGTGGTGACGTTGAGGATCGCGTTGCGCAGGATCGCACTGACCATGTCGGCGGCCCCGGCCAGCGCGAGCAGCAGCAGGCCGGCGGCCAGGGTGTGCACCAGCCCGAACCCGGCGATCGCCCCGCCCCACAGGGCGATCGCGACGACGACGGCGACGCCCTGCCGGCGGATCTCGCCGAGGGGGCGCGACAGCCCGGCGGCGATCAGCGAGCCGACCGCGACCGCGGAGAACATGGCGCCCGCGGTGGTACTGCCGCCGTGGAAGTGGGTCTCGGCGAGTTCCGGGAACAGTGCCCGCGGCATCCCGAAGACCATCGCGATGATGTCGACGACGAACGTCATCAGCAGCACCTTCTGACCGCGCAGGAACCGCAGCCCCTCCCCCACGCTGGCCACGCCGGCGGCACGCCCACCGCCCGCCGGCGGCATCGCCGCGAGCCGGGCCAGCCCGTACAGCGGGGCGGCGAAGGTCGCGAGGTCCACCGTGTAGGCGCAGGAGAAGCCGCCGACGGCCACCGCGAGGCCGGCGATCATCGGCCCGCCGACCTGGGCGATCGTCCCGCCGATCTGGGACAGCGCGGACGCGGCCGGCAGGCTCTCCAGCGGGACGAGGCTCGGGGCCATCGCGCGCCGCGCCGGCTGGTCGATGGCGACCAGCGCGGACTGGGCGGCGACAAGGCAGAACAGCGGCCAGACGACGGTGTCGACGCCGCCCGTCGCCGTCAGCGCGAGAAACGCCAGTGAGATGGCCGCGAGTCCGCCGGAGGTGAGGATCGCGAGACGCCGGCGGTCGACCGCGTCCACGATCGCCCCGCCGAACAGACCGCCGACGACCAGCGGGACCAGGCCGACCACGCCGACGAGGCCGACCTGGAACGACGAGCGGGTGACGGCGAAGACCTGCAGCAGCACCGCGGTGGCGGTGATCTGGGAGCCGAGGGACGAGATCGTCTCCCCCAGCCACAGCCGGCGGTAGGCCGGATGGTCCCGCAGCGGCGAGACGTCGGCGAGCAGCCGGGCCGCTCGGGACGGCCGCGCGGCCTGGGCCTCCTGCGACGGGCGGGCGCTGACCGACCGCCGCATCGTGCCCCCTCCGCGCTGGCCGCCGACGCCCGTTCACCCGAGGCCCGGGCGTGCCCCAGCACGACGGGCAGGGTGCACGCTACCCGCGGATGGCCGCCCGGGCGGGGCTTCGCCGGTCAGAGCCGGCGATAACGGGCCTCGAAGAAGGAGTAGACGCCGAACAGCGCCAGGCCGAGCGCGCACAGGGCGAGCAGCCACTGGCCGTACGCCTGCCCGGCGAGTGTCCTGAGCGTGCCGTCGAGGCCCTTGGCCTCCTGCGGATCGAACTCGATCGCGGCCTTGGTCACGAACACGCCGACCAGCCCGAACACGACGCCCCGCACGACATACCCGACCGTGCCCGCGGGCTTCGCGATCCGCCGCGCGAACGGGCCCATCCGCCCGGTCTTCAGCTTCTCCTCGAACTTGCGCTTCACCCCGCGGACGATCATCCCGACGCCGATCCCGATGACGACGAGGCCGACGAAGCCGACCAGAACGCGGCCGGTGTCGTTGCGCATGACCCGCGCGGTCCACGGCGCCGGCTCACTGGAGCCCCCGCCGCCGGAGGTGAGGAAGCTGATGGTGCTGCCGGCGATCGCCAGGTAGACCACGCCGCGTCCGGCGGAGACCAGCCGCTTGGCGGTGCGCTTCTTCTGGTCCGACTCGCCCTGCTCGCCGACGGCCGCGTCCAGCAGCCGCCAGATCGCGTAGCCGAGGAAGCCGACGACAAGGATCACGAGCACCACGGACCCGAACGGCTTGTCCTTGATCTGGCCGAGAGCGCCCGACCGGTTCGTCTGCGCGTTGCTCAGCCCGAAGGCGACCTCGACGGCGAGCACGCCGATGAGGAGGTAGACCAGGCCGCGCCCGGCCAGCCCGATCCGGGCGGCGATGTCGAGCGACCTGCTGTGCCGCGCCTCGCGGGCGGCACCCTTGGCCCCGCCCGCGCTCGGCCCGCGCCCGCCGCTCACGGCGTGCCGAAACCGGCCGCCCGTCTGCACCGTCACTGCCATCAACTCCTCGCCGCCACCGGACCGGATTGATCCGGATGAGGCGATGCCCGTGATGGCGGTGAGAAAACCCGGTCGCTCCTGGTTCGGCCGGGCCTGTGACCCGCAGGTCAGGTCCCTGATTCGGCCAGCAGGTATCGGAGCAGGACCACGTCGTCGAGCTGGCGGACCTCCGCGAGCCGCAGGGGCGCGCGGACTCCCTGCGGGTAGTCGCCGGGCGCCACGAAGGTGGGCGCCTCGGCCACGCCGACGAAGAACGGAGCGACGACGAGGTGCAGCTCGTCGACAACGCCGGCGGTGAGAAACGCGGTGTGCACGGAGGTGCCGCCCTCCACGAGCAGCCGGCGCACACCCCGGCGGGCGAGGTCGGCGAGCACGTCGGCCACGGCGAGCCGCGGCCGGGCTGGCAGGTCGACGACGGTCACCGACGCCCTGCCGCCGGCGGTCGCCACAGCGCCCCGGCCCGCCCAGGGACTCTCCGCCGGTCCGCCGACGGCATGCCGGTAGAGGAGCACCTCACCCGGGTCGGCGGTGAACAGCCGCGCGGCCGGATCGAGGTCGGCCGCGCCGGAGAGCACGACCCGCAGCGGGGTCGGCGGCCTGCCGGCGGCCACCCGGGCGGCGCGGCGATGCTCGGCACGCACCACGAGGCGCGGGTCGTCGCGGCGCACCGTGGCCGCCCCGACGAGGATCGCGTCGCAGCCGGCGCGCACCTCGTCGACCCGGTCGAGGTCGGCCGGGCCGGACAGCATCAGCCGCTCGTCGGAACAGTCGTCGATCCGTCCGTCGAGCGACATCGCGCAGCTGCACAGGACGTAGGGGCGCTCCGCTACCGCTGGGGTCCGCACGGCGGCCCGCAGGCGTGGGTCCACAGCTCGCAGCATCGCATGTCGGGTCCTCTCGGTACCTCGTGGTGTCCTCGGCGCGGGCCTGTCGGAGCGCGGTACTACCGTCACACCTGTGCGGATCGCGACCTGGAACATCAACTCCGCGAAGGCCCGCCAGGCCCGGCTGATCGAGTGGCTGGACCGGGCGGCGCCGGACGTGGTGTGCCTGCAGGAGACCAAGCTCTCGGACGACGCGTTCCTCGAGCTGTTCGACGAGGATCTGTTCCGCCGTGGCTACCGGATCGCCCACCATGGCGACGGGCGGTGGAACGGGGTCGCGATCCTGTCGCGCGGCAGCCTCGACAACGTCGTGCGCGGCCTGCCCGGCGGGCCGGGATTCCCGGGGCCGGAGCCACGCGCCATCGCCGCGACGTGTGACGGCATCCGGGTGTGGTCCCTGTACGTGCCGAACGGCCGCACGGTGGACGACCCGCACTACGCCTACAAGCTGACCTGGCTGGCGGCTCTGCGCGATGTGGTCGTGGCGGAGTCGGCCCGGGGACCGCTGATGACGCTGGGCGACTTCAACATCGCTCCCACCGATGCGGACGTGTGGGACGTCGCCCAGTTCGAGGGAGCCACCCACGTCACCCCGGCGGAACGCTCCGCCCTCGCGGCACTGGTCGACGCCGGCCTCACCGACGTCCTTCGGGCTCGCTGGCCCGACGACGTCGTCTACACGTACTGGGACTACCGGCAGCTCTGCTTCCCGAAGAACTACGGGATGCGCATCGACCTCACGCTGGCGACGGCGGACGTGGCGGAACGGGTTTGTGCCGTGTGGGTGGACCGGGCGGCTCGCAAGGGCACCGGCACCAGCGACCACGCCCCGGTCGTCGTCGACCTGGACACGGCTCCCGACGGCGACGTCGGCCCCATGGTGCCGCCGCCGTCCAGTCGTGGTTCCTCCAGCCGGGGATCGTCGGGCCGCTCGACATCCAGCGACTCACTGCGCCAGCGCTGAACCGGCATCAGGTCCGGGCCGGCTGTCGGGTCCAGGCCGCGGCCGGCCCGGACCCGATCCGCCGGATGCCCGTCGGAACGCCCCGCCGACGTCCCGATCCGCGGGCTCACGCGGAGGGAGTGGCCTCGGCGGAGCTTGCGGCGTCGTTGCGCCCAGGCGCCGACTCCGTGGCCGCGGGCGCCGGGGCGTCGCCAGACCGCACAGGCGCGACCTCGGGGATCGCGCCGTCACGCGCGGGGGTCACGGCGATCCTGGTGGCCTTGGGCTCCACCGCCGCGCCCGCGAGCCGGACGCTTAGCACGCCCCGCTCGTAGCCGGCGGAGATCCGCGCGGCGTCGACCCGCTCGGGGAGCCGGAACTCGCGACGGAAGCCGCCGCTCCACCGCTCGCGGTGCACCCGCCCGCCGCGCGCCTCCTCACGCTGCCCGCCGCGCTGACCGCGGACCACCAGACGGCCCCGGTCGATCTCCACGACGACGTCACGCTCGACGTCGACGCCGGGCAGCTCCAGGTTGATCACCACGTCCTCGCCGTCGGCCACGACGTCGGCGGACGGGACGGCGAGCTCCGCGTCCTGCGCACGAGTGGCGAGCGCCGGGCGGCGCGTCCCCCACGCACGTCGGACGATCTCGTCGAACTCCCGGTCCATCCGGCCCAGCGCGGCGAACGGGTCCCACAGGTAGGTAGCCACAGCGATCTCCCTCTATGTGCTCAGTAGTTCGGAACTCCGACCGGACGCGCCACCCACAGGGCCCGCAGGTCGACCTGCGCCGACCACCCTGTGGCTTGCAACCTCCTGTCGTTCACAGTTCATGAGTCTAGGCCACTCAACCTTGCGAAGGCAAGTCGCCTCAGCAGTCGTGCGGACAGGAGACGGCGATCACGCGGCGGCGAGGCAGGCGGCGCGTCCACGGCGACGCCTGGCGGAGGAGATAGTCGCGGGCACGACACGCGGGCGGGGGGTGCGTACGCCGGACACGAGCCCGGCCAGGCCGGAATGGCACCGTTCGGACCTCGAAGTCGGCGGCCGATCACGGTAAAAGACGCCGTACCCAGGTAATCATCGGCGGGGATACCCGCCGATGATTACCGGCCGACAAACCGGCATGCCGGGCGGGCTACAAGGGGTGGCGATAAGTCAGCCACACCATCGTGGTATAAAGTTCCACGCTACACGGAACTGGATGCTGGGGAGGCAGTTCGTGTACATCGAGCGAACGGTCGCCGCGCCGCGCCCGCCGTCGGTAAGAGGAGATCACCTCGCCCGGCCCACTTCTGCCAGGCGGCGACCCGCCCGCGGTCGCGCCTGCCCGTCGCCTCGCCGGCGACCCAGCAGAGCGTGCCGGGTGCTTCGCTGCCTGGTCGCGCACGACTGACGAGCCGACGACCGGCGCGCCTCGTGACCGCCTGTCGCGGAGCGTCGCGCCGACAGCGCCGGCAGCACAGAGGACGAAGGAGCGGCATTGAACGAAAGCGATCGGCGCGCGGCTGTGGCGGTCGAGGCCCCCGCGGGCGGTGTTCCCCTTCCCGCGCTGGATCTCGACGATCTGCCCGCGTCCGTGGTCAGCCGGTTCCGCGAGGTGGCGACCCGGCTGCCGGACACCCCCGCGCTGGTGTCCCCGGGGGTGGCTATGACGTTCGCCGAGGCCGACCGGCGCACCGACGCCATCGCCGTGGCCATCCTGGGCCGCCTCGACGCGAGCGAGCTCGGCCCGGTCGCGACGCTGCTCCCGCACGGGGTCGCCGGGCTGCTGGGCCTGCTGGCCGCGATGAAGACGGGACGGCCCGTCGTCCCGCTCGACCCGATGGTGCCGGCGGAGCGGATGGCGCAGATCGTCCGCCAGGCCGGCTGCGTCGCCCTGCTCACCGACCTCGGGGACGCCGCCGTCGCCCGCTCCACGGTGGGCCTGCGCGCCGTCGGCGCCCAGGGTGCCGACGCCTCCGCGGTGGCCGAGATCAACCCCCGGCCGGTGCTCGACGCGCTCGGCGACGACGCCCCGCGCCTCGTCCTGGACCTGGCCTGCGCCGCCGGCGACGGAGCCGAGTGGATCGCGGCGAACGGGGCGGACGCCGTGTGGTGGCCGGAACCACGGCTCGACGAGCCGGCCTGCGTCGTGTTCACCTCGGGGTCCACCGGCACGCCCAAGGGCGTGGTCTGGAACCACGGGACCTTCCTCTGCGAGGCGTTCGCCGGCGCCGAGCGGCTCGGCTTCGCCCCGGGCGACCGGCTGGCGCTGGTGCTGCCGTACTCGTTCGCCGCCGGGATCACCGTGGTCGTGTTCGGGCTGCTCAACGGGGCGGGGCTGTACGCCTACGACCCGCGCGCGGCCGGTCTGCGCGGCCTCGGCGACTGGATCATCACGCAGAACCTCACCGCCCTGCAGACCACGCCGAGCCTGCTGCGGGCCCTCGTCGGCGCGCTCGAGGTGGACGAGGTACTGCCCGACCTGCGGCTCGTCACCACCTGCGGCGAGGCCGCGTACGGCCGCGACGTCGCCGCGCTGCGCGCGCACGTGCCCGCGACCTGCACCTACGTCAACTGGTCGGGCGCGTCGGAGATCGCCTCGCTGGGCTTCCACGAGATCGGGCCGAGAGCGCCGATCCCGCACGGCACGGTGCCCGCGGGCCTGCCCGCGCCCGGCAAGGAGGTGCTGCTGCGTCGGGAGGACGGCAGGGTGGCCGGGCCCGGTGAGTCCGGGGACGTCGAGGTGATCTCGGAGTTCCTGTCCGCCGGCTACTGGGACAACCCCGAGCTCACCGCGGAGCGGTTCCTCCCGCTGGCCGACGGGCGGACCAGCTGCCGCACCGGCGACCTCGGCCGGATCGAGCCGGACGGCACAGTCATCCTGCTCGGCCGCCGCGACGCCGCCGTGAAGATCCGCGGCTACCTCGTGGAGCCGAGCGAGGTCGAGGCGGCGCTGCTGCGCTCCCCGGAGATCGCGGAGGCCGTGGTCACCGCCGTCGCCGACGAGGACACCGCACAGCACCGTCTGATCGCCTACGTCGTGCCGGCCGTGAACGGGAACACGCTGTCCCCCGTGCGGATCCGGCGGGCGCTGCGCGAACGGCTACCGGTCTGGATGGTGCCCACCATGGTCGTCCCGCTGGCGGAGCTGCCCCGCAACGAGCGGGGCAAGATCGACCGGCGGGCCCTGCCTCCCCCGCCGGCGCGCACCATCTCGAAGCGTCCCCGGACGCAGTGGGAGATCGTCGTCGCCGACATCTGGACCCGCGTCCTGGACGTCGAGGAGGTCTTCGTCGGCGACGACTTCATGGAGCTCGGCGGCGACTCGCTGGCCGCGAACGAGCTGCTCACGCTCGTGCAGGAGAAGCTCGGCGTG
Organism: Frankia sp. RB5; assembly: GCF_059816245.1. NCBI lineage: Bacteria > Bacillati > Actinomycetota > Actinomycetes > Frankiales > Frankiaceae > Frankia > Frankia sp. RB5. Next base: position 24,677 of record NZ_JCBATA010000002.1, on the reverse strand, counting down.
TCGATGCCGTCGTCCGCGCTGGTGGACGCGCCCACGCTCGGCGCGTTCTCGCACGCGGTGTCGGTGGCCCAGCAGTCCGGGCCGCGCCACCCCACGGTCGTCCCGTTGCGCACCACGGGGTCGCGCCCGCCGCTGTTCTGCTTCGCGGGGGCCGGGGCGCTCGCCCTCGGCTTCCACTCGCTGGCCCGCCGGCTCGGCGACGACCAGCCCGTCTACGCGTTCCAGGCGCATGGCCTGGAACGGCGCGGCTTCCCGGACTGGAGCGTCGAGAAGACGGCGCGGCGCCACCTCGAGGTGATCCGGGTCCTCGCCCCGCGGGGCCCGTATCTGCTCGCCGGGCACTCGCTGGGTGGCCTGATCGCGATGGAGATCGCGCAGCAGCTCGCGGCGGTCGGCGAGGAGGTGGGCTTTCTGTCGATCATGGACACCTACCTGCCGTCCTCCCTGCGCATCGGCCCGAACGAGGACGGTGAGAACGCCCCCGCCGCCCAGGGTGTCGACGGCAGCGCCGTCACCGGCAGTGGCAGTGGCAGTGGGACCGGCAGTGGCAGTGGGACCGCGGGCGACAGCGCGCAGGAACACGCCCGCGGCTACCGCGGGCGGCTCGCCCGGTTCACCCAGCGGCTGCTGCCGGAGCAGCGGGCCAACTTCACCAACATGGCAACTCTCAAGAAAATGGTGCAGATTCCCCTGACCGGCGTGGTGCAGTTCGGGGGACTGGAGCAGTTCGATGTCTTCTTCAATCACGGCCGACTGCTCGAACGGTTTTACCGGCCCCGCCCGTGGGCCGGGCGCACGATTGTCTACCGCTCCGCGGAGAATCCCGACTCCGAGAATGCCTGGTCGACGTATCTGACCGGTAGCCATGACACCCACTACGTCCCGTGTGAGCATTTTTATCTGCTTCGCGAGCCGCATGTCATCAAGATCTCGGAGCATTTCCGGACCGAGATCGACAGGGTCGTCGCCGAGCAGGCGTCGCGAGGCTGAGCGTCGATGCCTCCGGTCCCGGCGGGGTGTGCTGAGCACACCCCGCCGGGAGGCACGTGCGGCCGAGGAGACGCCACGCCGCCCCGGCCGTGGGCCTGGCGCGCCGGCCCTGGGCCTGGGCCTGGACCGGCGTCGCGGGCGGGAGGGCCGGGTCAGCGGCGGTCGGCGGCGTAGGTGACCTGGACGTTGGTGAAGCCCAGGGCCCCGAGCAGGCCGCGCAGCATCGCGGTGGTGTTCTTCTTGCCCAGCTCGAGGACCTGGCCGTCGGTCTGGGCGGCCTGGGCCATCTTCGTCGAGGCCTTCTGGTAGAGCGCCTTGTCACTGCTGACGCCGCCGACCAGGCCGCCGACCCGGTCCAGCACCCCGCGCTGGCGGGCGACTACATAGCTGTGGTCGAGGTCGAGCTGCGGCTTGGACAGGGTCGGGTTCGGCAGCTCGATGCTCACCGAGCGGCGGTCCGGCGACACCTTGACGGCGCCGGCGTCCAGATGACCGAAGTCGACCATCGCGTCGACCGTGCCGACCCCGACGAACAGGGTGCGCTCACCCTTCAGCGCCGACGGCAGCCACTTCGTGTCCTGCTCCAGGTCGACGACGACCTCGAAGTGGGCGCCCGCGGCGTGGTACTGGCTGAGATCCTCCAGCGAGCGCAGCACCGCCGGGGAGCTGCGGTCGATCGTGCGCTGCGTGAACGGGTTGAGACTGGGTCGCCAGCCGGCCACCACCGCGACGAGGCCGACGACGAGCACGGCGAGCAGGATGGTGGCGATCAGCCGCAGCGGGCTGAAGCGGGAGACCAGGGCACGCGGGGACCGCGTGGAGCGGGTGGGCCGGTCCGTGCCGGACTCGTCGTTCATGGTGGGCGATGTACCCGAAAATCCCTGTGACCACGCTAGTAGTCGCCATCACGACGAACCGTCCGCGCTCTGGGGCGGCTGATCGGTGCGGGCGAGGATGATGGCCGTCCGGTCGTCGCCCTGCCGCCCCGGCGCGTGCCGGCGCACGGCGTCGAAGGCGTCGTCGAGCAGGGCCAGCGGAGTGCGGCCCGGGTCGCGCAGGATCTCCGCGATCAGCCGGTGCACACCGAACTGGCGGCCGTCGCCGTCGCGGGCCTCGACCAGCCCGTCGGTGTAGGCGATGAGCACGTCACCAGGGTCGAGGCGCAGGGTGCGGCTCTCCCAGGCACCAGGGCCGGTCAGCAGGCTGGACATCAACGGGCCCGTCGGCGGCAGCCGGACGATCTGCGCGGCCGCCGGCGCGGACGTGGATGGCGGCGCGGACGACGGCTCGGCGGGAGAAACCGGCCCGGACGGGGACTCCGACACGGGCGCCGACGCGGACGGGGATGGGGACGCTGGAACTGCGGGAGGCTCCGGCGCGGGCGACGGCCTCGGCGCCGACGGAGCCTCGGAGGCGGACGTGGACGCGGGCTCAGGCGCGGACGTGGACGCGGGCTCAGGCGCGGACGCGGGCGTGGCGGGAGGGGCGGCCGCGGAGGTCGTCCGCTCAGGCCACGCCGCACCGGCCCGGCGCAGCAGCAGGACGTCGGGGTGGCCCGCGTTGACGTAGGTGAGTTCGCCGCTGCCGGGGTCGACGATGGAGATGATCGCGGTGGCGAACATCTCCTCGGTGTCGCCGAGGTTCTCGACGACCCATTCCACGGCGATGGCGGGCGTGGCACCGGTGGACAGCGCGGCGTCTAGGAGCTGCTTGAGCCGCAGGGCGAACACGCCGGCGGTGGCACCGTGGCCGGAGACGTCGCCGACGATCACCGCGACCCGGCCGTCCGGCAGGTCAAGGGCGTCGTACCAGTCACCGGCGAGCTCGCCCTGGGCGGGATCGACCCGGCCGTGCAGCATCACGCCCCGGGCGCGCAGTACCGAGGGGGTCAGCGCGTCGCGCAGCGCGATCACGGCCGGCCCCTGTTGGGCGAGCGCTTCCCAGGACCGCTCGTTCTGCCGGACGAGCCGGACGAGCTGGGCGCGCATCGTCTCGACGTCGGTGGCCAGGGCGACGATCTCGGCCGGGCCGACCGAGGGGATGCGCGTGTCGTAGCGCCCGGCGGCGACCGCGTTGACGGAGCGCTGCAGGGCGCCGATCGGGCGCAGCAGCCAGCGCCGGGACACGATCATGACCGTCACGAGCACGCCGAGGATGACGGCCATCGCGCTGACCAGCGAGCTCAGCAGCAGCACCGCGGCGTTCTCGACCCGGTTGGACGCCTCGGTCTGCTCGCGGTCGATCTGGCCGGCGAGCCCGGCGACCTGGCGGCGCAGCTCGTCGAAGTCCTCGCGGGCGCTGGAGCGGACGATCGACGAGGCGCGGGCGACGTCCCCGCGGGCCATCGCGGCGAGTTCCGGCTGGACGACCTCGCTGCGCCAGGTGCGATACGCCTCGCCGACCTTGTCGTGCTGTGCACGCAGGTCGGGGAACTGGGCCAGCAGGTCGGCGAGGCGGGCGTCCAGGCCCGGCAGCTCCCGGTCGGAGGCATGAAAGGGGGCGAGGAAGCCGCGGTCGCGGGTGACGATGTAGCCGCGCAGGGCGCTTTCCTGGTCCACGTAGGCGGCGAGGAGCAGCGCCGTGGTGGTCGCCGCCGGGTCGAGATGGCGGCCCCGCTCGCCCGCGGCATGCCGCGATCGCAGCGCCGAGAAGACGGCGAGCACCAGCATCAGGATGACCGCGAGCCCGGCGAACAGGGTCAGCACCCGGATGCCTCGCCGGAGGCCAGCCGTCTCACCCACGTCAGGATTGTCGTCCACGACCTGCGGCGGACCAGGGGCGGGGGCGGGGGCGGGGGCGGGGGCGCCGGCCCGGATCCGCGACGCGGATCCGTCACCCGCCTCGGCCGCCGCGCGGACGCCCGGCGACCGGCCGGGACATGTCCGCCCAGCAAAGGTCAAATGAACCGACCGATCACAGTTCAGCCACTGTGCCGGAACCGTTCACCACCGCGTGGCCCGACAATCGGCGAAACCATCACCGCCACGCCGGAACGCCGGCTGTGGGCCGGTCGTTGGAAATCGTGGACGCGGCGCCCCTGACATGTGTCGGTGCCTGACTCGTCCGCACGCACCCCACGCTTCCCCGGCGATGTTCCCCGTCCCGGGCGATGTTCTTGTGCGGCGCCGAACCGTCCGTTCGCGCGTGTTTGCACCATGCTGCGCCCATAGCGCGAGCGCCCACGTGGTTCGGGCCGGCCAGGGTCGATCGTGGACTGGTGCGGGCATTCCACTGTTGCGGGCCCGCGCTGGCTCGGCGCCGTGTTTCGAGGTCATGGCGCCCGGCTGGGGCGGCACGACACTCGAGGTTGGGAGTACGACGACGATGACCTTCGGACCGTCCGCCGCTCAGGCGGATGCGGGCACGGCGCGCGCGCCCGCGGCCTGGGCGGGGGGCACGAGGAGCCTGGCCCGGTCCGACGCGGCGATCTGGACGCGCGGCCTGACGAAGAGCTACGGCCAGCGGCGCGCCGTCGACCACCTGGATCTGCAGGTGCCCCGCGGTGCGCTGTCCGGCTTCGTCGGGCCGAACGGCGCCGGCAAGTCGACGACCCTGCGGATGCTGCTGGGCCTGCTGCGGCCCACCGCCGGGCGCGGCCACGTCCTCGGCGAGCCCATCGGCCGGCCGGACCGTTACCTGCACCGCGTCGGTGCGATGATCGAGGGCCCGACGTTCCACCCCGGCCTGTCCGGCCGGCGCAACCTCGACCAGCTTGCCATCCTGCGCGGCCTCGGGGGCCGGCGCGGCCAGCTCCGCCGCCGTGTCGACGAGGTCCTGGCGCAGGTGGGCCTCGGCGACCGGGCGCAGGATCCGTTCGCGTCCTACTCCCTGGGCATGAAGCAGCGCCTCGGCATCGCCGCCGCCCTGCTGCCGAAGCCCAGCCTGCTGATCCTGGACGAGCCGACGAACGGCCTCGACCCGGCCGGCATCCGGGAGATCCGGGCGCTGCTCGGTCAGCTCGCCGGCGCCGGGATGACCGTGTTCGTCTCCAGCCATCTGCTCACCGAGGTGGAGCAGATCTGCGATCACCTGGTGATGCTCGACCGGGGCAGGATGCTCTTCCAGGGGCACGTCACCGAGCTGCTGGCGGCGGAGGATCCGCGCATCCACCTCGTTCCCGAGCATGACGGCGACGCCCGCCAGCTCGCCCGGATCCTCGACGAAGCCGGCCTGCGCGTCGAGATCGACATGCGCATCGGCCCCCCGGACGCCGTCGCCGCCCCCGAGCACCGTCCGGTGATCACCGTGCACGCGCCCGAGGTGCTGGCAGCCGATCTGAACCGGCTCGCGATGAGCGCCGGGATCGCACTGCGGTCGCTGCGCGCCCACCGGCCGAACCTCGAGGAGACGTTCCTGCGGGTCACCGGCGAGATCGACGGCGACCTCTCCCGCGCCGACGAGGTGCGCCCGGTGTCGGACGGCAGCGTCCCGCCGGTGGGCGCCGGCCTCGGCCCGGCTCAGAGCCGCGGAGGCGCCACGTGATCAACGCGTTCCGCGCCGAATGGGTGCCGCTGCTGCGCCCCCGGTTCGCCCTGGGCACGCTCGGCGCCGTGCTCGCCTGCTCCATCCTCGGCACGGTGCTGACGTTCTTCTCGGTCGGCCACAACGACTTCGACGGCGACCCCGTCACCGCCGCCGCGCTGTCCCACCCGACCGGTCTGGTGCAGGGCGCGCAGGCGGTGAGCATCCTGCTCGGCGTGGTGGCCCTGTCCGTCGTCGCCGCGGCCCTCGCCGGCGACCACAGCCACGGGACGCTGCGCAACCAGCTCGTCGCGCAGCCCCATCGGGCGCGGCTGCTCGTCGGGAAGCTCGTCGCGCTGGCCTTGTTCGTCGTCCTGGTGGTCGCGGTGGCGCTGCTCGCGTCGACGGCGTTGTCGTTCGCGCTCGCGCCGGTTGCCGGGGTGTCGACGTCGGCCTGGCTCACCGGCTCCGGCCTCGCCGCCCTGGGGTCCGGCTTCCTGAACCTCAGCGTCGGCTCCCTGGGCTACGCCGCCGTCGGTGCCCTGGCCGCGATCCTGCTCCGCGGCCCCGCCGCCGCGATCGCCGTGTCCCTCGCCTACGCCCTGCCGGTCGAGATGCTCATCTCCCGCATCTACCATCCCGCCCGCGACTGGCTCCCCGTCCAGCTCATGCAGGAGGTGGCCACCGGTGGCGCAACCTTCGACATGCCCTACTCCGCCGCGCTGCTGCGCGGCCTGCTCTACGCCGCCGTCATGCTCCTCGTGGCCATCCTCTTCTTCCAGCGCCGCGACATGACCTCCTGACGCCGCGCACCCGACGCTGCCGAGCACTGCCCCGGGGGCACGCCGGCCTGCCGCGGTCCCGGAAAATCCCTCGACGGGACAGTGCGGCTCTGGCATCCTGCCCGTCATGCGAGCCTGAGCTGCCATCGAACTGATCATTTTCTCCGAGCCGGCGTTGCCGCGCGTGCCGCGCGCCGCCGGCCTGCGTGGCGTTCCCGAGAACGGGCGCCGAGATGGGATCTTCGATGGAGCTCAACGAGTACGCATGCCTCGACGCGGTCGGCCTGAGCGGGCTGATCCGTGACCGCGAGATCAGCGCGGCCGAGGTCGAACAGGCCGCCCGCGCAGCCCTGGGCGCGGTGAACGACCAGGTCAACGGCCTGGCAAGGGCACCCTTCCCCCGGGCGCTCAGCCATGGGGTCGGGCCGTTCACCGGGGTGCCTTTCCTGATCAAGGACTCCGGGCCGATGGCGCGGGGCGTCCCGTTCTTCTGCGGAAGCCGGGCGCTCGGCGACGGCATCCCCGCCGCGGAGGATCACGAGCTGATGGCCCGGTTCCGCGCGGCCGGGCTCGCGACCGTCGGGCTGACGACGTCGCCGGAGCTGGGCCTGCACTTCGCGACGGAGCCGGTCCGGACCGGGCCCACCCGTAACCCGTGGGACGTCACCCGCGGAGTCGGCGGGTCCAGCGGTGGATCCGCCGCGCTGGTGGCCGCCGGCGCGGTACCGATGGCGCACGGCAACGACGGCGCCGGCTCGCTGCGGATCCCCGCGTCCTGCTGCGGCCTGGTCGGGTTCAAGCCGAGCCGCGGACGCACCCCGCACGGCGCCGGCACCGGTTTCGGCGCGTTCGGGATGCTGTCCGAGTTCGCCCTGACCAGGACCCTGCGCGACGCCGCTCACCTCCTCGACGCGGTCGGCGGCCCGGGACTCGGCGACGCGTTCTCCGTCCCACCCCCGGCCCGGCCCTACGCCGAGGAGGGGCGGCGCGGCGGTGAGCCGTCGTGCCTGCGCGTGGCGGTGGCGACCGGGGCCTGGTCGGGGGTGGCGGTGAACGCCGAGGTCGCCGCGGCGACGACGCGGGTCGGCGAGGTGCTCGAGCGGCTCGGCCATCCCGTCGAGGCGGCGAGTCCCGCGGTGGACTGGGACGGCGTCGTCCAGGCCGCGACGCTGGAGGCGACCGCGCTCGCCGCGCCGTTCCTGCTGGCACCGCGCCGGCCGCCGGCGCATCGGATGGAGGCCGTCTCGCGGGTGGTGCTCGCCGAGGCCGCCGGGCGCGGCGCCGTCGAGCTGGTCGCCGCCCTGAATGCGGCCGACCAGGTCACCCGGGCGATCGCCCGGTTCTTCACGACCCACGACCTGCTGGTCACGCCGACGCTCGGGCAGCTTCCCGCACCGCACGGGGCGCTCGACTACAACGCCGAGGAGCGCGGCGAAGGCCGCTCCACGACCGAGAGCTGGCTGCGCGCCCTGTTCGACTACGGGCCGTTCACGGTGCCGTTCAACATCACCGGCAACCCGGCGGTCAGCCTGCCGCTCGGCATGAGCGCGGACGGCCTGCCGATCGGCGTGCAGCTCGTCGCGGCGCACGGGCGGGAGGACCTGCTGTTCCGGGTCGGCGCCCAGCTGGCGGACGCGATGCCCTGGTGGCACCGCCGGCCTGCGGTCTTCGCCGGCTCCTGAACGACGCGCGGCGCGGGAGGGAGGCCACCCGGCGCGGTCCTTCCTCCCGTCCCGCGTGCTTGCGGGGGGCGGCCTAGTGACCGAAGGAGTCGGAGTCGAGAGCGGCGGCCTCGCCGGCGGGTCCGCGGTCGAGGGCGCAGATGTCGGCGATCTGGGCGGGTGTCAGGGCGAAGTCGAAGACGTCGATGTTCTCGGCCAGGCGAGCGGGGCTGGACGACTTCGGCACGACCACGAGGCCGAGGTCCAGATGCCAGCGCAACACGATCTGGGCGGGGGTGCGGTCGTGCTCGGCGGCAATACGGGTGATCACCGGCTCGGTGAGCAGGCCGGTGCCGGCGCCCAGCGGGCTCCACGCCTCGGTGACGATGCCGTGGCGGGCGTGGTAGGCGCGGATCTCGGCGCGGCCCACGCGTGGGTCGAGCTGGATCTGGTTGACGTCCGGTGCCACCCCGGTCTCGGCGAGCAGGCGGTCGAGATGCGTCGTCTTGAAGTTCGACACCCCGATCGCGCGGACCTGACCGTCCGTCAGCAGCTCGATGAGGCCCCGCCAGGCGGCGACATACCGGTCGCGCCACGGGTTCGGCCAGTGGATGAGCAGCAGGTCGACGTAGTCGATGCCCATTCGGCGGACGCTGTCCCGCGCGGCCTGGCGGACGCCGCGCACGCTGTGCGACCGCCTGTTGAACTTGGTCGTCACGAACAGCTCCTCGCGGGGCACTCCGGACGCGCGCAGCCCGGCGCCGACCCCCCGCTCGTTGCCGTAGTTGTGCGCGGTGTCGATGAGCCGGTAGCCGAGCCCGATCGCCCGCTCGACCACCGGAGCCACGGCCTGGTCGTCCAGCGGCCAGGTGCCGAGCCCCAGCCGGGGCATCCGGGCACCGTGGGTGAGGGCGACGGTGGGGACGGGCGAAGGTGGCACGGCGCGCGAACCTCTCTGTGACGAACCCTGGTTTCGGTGACTGGCTCTGGCGTGGTTGCCCGGCAGTGGTGTGAGCCACCCGGCGCGCGTCAACGGCCACCCGGAGAGCAGACTGCCTGCATGAGTGCCGCCAGGGATGACCGACTCTCCGTACCGTTGCCCCCGGACTCCGCGGAGGTCATCCGCGACGCCGCCGAGGGTGAGGGCCTCTCGCTGGAGGACTTCGCCGTTGAGGCGATGAAGCGGTACGCCCGCGAGGTGCTCGCCGACCGCCGCCTGTTCCGCGTGCCGGACACCGACTGGAGCGCGTTCGAGGCCCTGCTCAACGCCCCCTCGGCGGACACGCTCCGGTTGCGCCGCCTGCTCGACGAGGGACCCGGCGCCGACAAGGCCGAGTAGGCAGCGCAGGCTCGCATCATCGGCGGTGCCGGGCAGGGAGGCCGACCAGTCCCCCACCGCACCGCCCCTCGCCGTCCGACCGCGCCGCCGGGCGCCCGTCCAAGGATGTCACGCAGTGTCCCTCAGCAAGCCGACGGCCCTGACCGAGGCCCTGGACCGCACCACGTTCTCCAGCGGTGACCACACGCTGGACGGCTGGCTGCGCCACCATGCCCTGGATCATCAGCAGGACCGGACGACGAACACCTTCGTGATCGTCGACGACGGTCGCATCGCCGGCTACTACTGCCTGGCCACGGCGGCCGTCGAGCGCATCCCCGGCTCCCGCTGGCGTTCCCGGCGCCCGACCGAACCGGTGCCGGCCATGTTCATCGGGCGTCTCGCCGTCGACCTGCGTCACCAGGGCCGCGGACTCGGCGCGCGCCTGGTCCGCGACGCGGTGATGCGGGCGCTCACGGTGCACCGCATGGTCGGCCTGCCACTGCTGCTCGCCCACTGCGCGGCGCCGAGCAGCCGGGACTTCTACCGCCATCTCGGCTTCCGCGAGGTCCGCTTCGACCCCTACCTGCGGGCTCTCCCCCTGCGCGCCGCCGCGGCCGCCAGCGCCGGCTGACCGGGCCGCGGGACCGGGGCACCCGCTCAGATCATCGCGGGTTACAGGCAGGTGCGGGCACGCACGCCGGCCCGGCCGCGGCGGCGGGCGCTAGCCGTCGTTCAGCAGGACGTCGAGGTCGACGCGCAACAGCCACTGGTCGAGCTTGAACGGCGGATAGGGCCAGGTCAGGCCATCGAGCACCATCTGGTTGACGGGCAGCCACAGGCTGCGCCGCTCGGCGTCGACACTCCCGCGGCGCACGCCGACATAACGGGTCGAGGGGCCGCGCAGCCTGCTGAGGCCGACGTCGATCGGCTGGCCGGTGCGAAACGTCATCCGCGAGCCGCGCCCGGCGGGCCGGACCGTCTGGACGAGTCCGTTGAGGCCGGCGAGCAGCACCGCCCCGGTGCTCGGGTCGACGCTGATGCTGCGCACCAGCCCCCCACGGTCCGTGCCGACGACGAGGTAGTCGGGCGGGTTCGCGATGCCCCAGGTGTCGACCGGCCAGTTTCCCGTCGCCGGCGTGCGGCTCACCAGGCCCCGTTCCCGACCGAGCTTCGGGTAGACGGCGAGGGTCTCGGCGCGCAGGCCGTCCTGCTTCGTCCGCGCGACGTAGAGGGTGCCGTCGGCGCCGAACACCGCCGACTCCATCCGCGACCCGTCCTGCACGGCGCGCACGGCGGTGCTGCGCGGGGTGATCGTCCCGGTGGAGGCGGAGTAGGAGAACTCCTGGATCGGGAACGGCTGCGTGCTGTAGTCGAGGCCGCGGGCGTCGCTGATGAGGACGAAACGCTCGTCGTCGGGCTCGCTGGTCGGGTCGGCGACCACCTCGCGCGGGTTGACGACGAGTTCGACGCCGAGCGGGCGGACCTGCGGATACTGCCAGTGGGCGCGGACCCGCCCGTCGAGATCGAGGACGAGCAGCGCGCCGTTGTCCGTCCCGCCGCGGCCCGTGCCCAGGTACTGGGCGATCACCAGATGCCCGCTGCGTGGCAGTCGGGCGATCGACGACGGCCCCCGCGGCGAGCGCGGCTCGAGCGGGTTGAGCACCGGGAAGGCCCGCGCCGCGATGGTGGCGGGGGCGCGCGCGGCCAGCTGGGCCGCCGTGCGAGACGCGGACGCGTCGTACATCCACCGGCCGGAGCCGCCGTCGCGGCGCAGCTGGCCGACGCTGGGCAGCTCCCCGTCGACCGAGGTGTCCCAGCCGTAGAACGGCATGAGCGAGGTGAACACGACGCGATCGGCGCCGTCGGGCCCGGGCACGACGATCACGTCGGACGTGTCGCCGCCGCCGACACCGCGGTAGCCCGGGTCGAAGCGCGGCAGGCTGGTGCGGCCCCGCGTGGAGGGGATCACCAGGCGGGAGAACCGGCCCGCCTCCGGCTCGAAGATCTCCAGCTCCATGTCGGTGCCGGTCAGCTTCGACTGGTCGTCGGTGAACGGCGTGGTGGAGATGAAGACGGTGCCGTCCGGGGAGACCGCGGACATGAACGCGGCCTGGCCGGGGCCGAAGCCCCAGCCGGGCACCTCGGTGATCCGGGTGGGTGACGCACCGTCACCGAGTTCCCCGAAGGTGCCGGGGGCGCCGTAGATGGTCAGCAGGTTCGCCGGCAGCTCCGTCTCCGACCCGGCCGGCATGGACGGGCCCGCGGTGACGCCGCCGACGGGCGTGGACGGATGGGTGCGGGGCAGGCCGCCCGGGCCCGCGTCGCCGGAGGACAGCAGCCGGCCGGCGAGCAGCCCGCCGCCCGCGGCCGCGCCGAGCCCGACGGCGGAGACGAGCAGCCGCCGGCGCGTCACCGGCGCCGGTCCCGCCCCGGGCGCCGGCCCGCCGGCGCCGCTGGTCCCGCCGGCGCCGCCGCTGCCCGTGGTCCCGCCAGCGCCGCCGCTTCCGGCAGTGCCGCCAGCGCCACTGCCGGAACTGGTCGCGCCGTCCGCCACCGCGCCGCCGCCCTGGCCGGGCCGTGCGCGCACGGATCGGTCCGCACCGAAGGCCGCACCGCCTCCCGGCCGGGAAGCCGGCTGGGGGGCGGGGGCGGGGGGCGCACCGGGGCCGGAGCCGCCGGGCAACGTGTCGTGATCCGGCCCGCCGGGACCGGGCAACGTGTCGTGCTCCGCGCCGTCGGCGGTCAGCCCGAGCTCCTCGGCGATGCCCGCCGGCGCGGTGGCGCTGCCGGCGGGCGCGGTGGTGGCACCATCGTCGCGCGCGTCGCGACCGGCACGCGACCGCCGGGAGGAATGGCCACTCGCGGCGGCGCGCCCGCGCTCGCCGCCATCGGCCCCGGAGCGAATCCTGACTGGCATGTGCGGTGGCCTCCGCCTCTCGACGCCGGTGGGGGCTCTCCACACCGATGAGGGATGCCCTCATCGAGTACATCGACGGTACCGGACGACCCCATCGGACATATCGGGCACAGGCCGAATGGGCTACGCCCTGGCGGGGACGCCTACACGGGCGCCGGGAAACCGCCCTCGGGCTGGGGATCGCCCACCGCCGCGGGCCCGCGCGGCTCGACGGCGTCCGGGGCCGGCCCGGCTGCCCGCCGATCGGCGTGGTGTAGCTGGACGACGAGCAGCCCGACCGCCAGTGCCGTCACCGATTCGGCGGCCAGTGCCGCGACCGCGGTGGCCATCGCCCCGCCGCCGGCCGACACCAGCGCCCCCGCCGTCGCCACCGTGGCGACCGCCAGCACCCCGACCACCCTGCGCACGCCCGCGCCCAGCAGGTAGGTGGTGAACATCAGGGTGACCGCCAGCAACGTCATGCTGAGCGCCAGCACCCACAGGGCGGGGGCCGCGCCGGTCAGATGCGGGCCGAACACGAGGCCCAGCAGCCACTTTGCGCCGACCAGCCCGATGGCCGCCAGCACCAGCCCGGGGGTGACCACGAAGGCGAGCGCGATCGCCAGGGTGCCGCCGGCGGGCCGGCCCTCCTTGCGCCGGCGCGCCGCCTCGGGCAGCAGGAAGTTGGCGACCGCGAGGCCGATGAACACCGGCACCTTGCAGGCCGTCGAGATCGCCGCGTAACCGCCGACGCCCGACGAACCCAGCCAGCCGACGATGACCACGTCCATGTTCTGCAGCAGCGCCAGCGGCACCAGCGCGCCGAGCGCGACGGTGGTGTCGGCGATGACGCTCTGGCGGGCGCTGGGCCGCGGCGCCGGGATCGGCACCGGGATCGGACCGGTGGCCGGCGGGGTGCCGTCGTCGGGCAGCTGCGGGGCGGACCAGCGGGGCGCGGCGGGCGGGCGGGGCAGGCGCGGCGTGCGCGCCACGGCCCACCGGGCGTGCTCGGCCCCGACGACCACCCCGATGACGATGCCGAGACCGGCGCCGTTGACTCCCAGCCCCGCCACCACGAAGATGATCACCAGGCCGATCCGGACGAAGCCCTCGACGACGAAGTTGACCGCGAGGCGCTGGTAGGCGCCGCGGGCCTGGATCAGGCCGCGCTCGACGCACAGCAGCGTCCACAGCGCGGCCCCGATCGTCGCCTCGGCGATCGCCACCGGGTGGGGGTAGGACATCAGCGCCGCCATCGGGCGCGACAGCACGATCGCGACGACCGTGGCGATCACGATCGCGACGCCGCAGGCCCCGCGCAGCCGGCGGATCCAGAACCACTGCTCGCGGCGGGTGTCGCCGGGGCCCGACGTCTCGTGCTGGACGACCGCGATGAGCAGGGCGTTCCCGGCGACGGAAAGGATCAGGAAGATGCTGACCTGGACGGACACCGCGCCGTAGGAATCGGAATCCAGCGCCCGCGCGACGATCAGATTCATCAGCAGGTTGCACCCGTTGACGAGCATCCCGGCGACCGCCAAAGCCGCCGGCCCGGCAAGCAGCCCGGCCACAGCCTCGCGCGATGGCTTCGCCATCAGTCTCCCCATCGGGTTGGTTCGGGACCCATCGGTCACTCATGGCGGAACGCCGCCCATGGTATGTGGCCGCCGATTTCTCCGGCATCGGTAGGTTGCAGGCGAACATGCTAAGCCCTGTGGACCACAGCGAGAGGAACGCCACTGCCGATGGAAAAGTCCCGCCCACCGTCCCCCACCACCGTGCCGAGGCAGCGCCACCTGCCCGCGCTCGCCGGTCGGCACGTGGTGTTCCTCAACTGGCGTGACCGGGCGCATCCCCAGGCCGGCGGGGCGGAACTGTTCTGCCAGTCGATCGCCGAACGCTTCGCCGCGGCGGGTGTCCGGGTCACTCTGCTGACCTCCCGGCCGGCCGGTGAGGGGGGCCCGTCGGCCCTGCCGGCCGAGTCCGTGGGCGGGGTGGACATACGCCGGGGGGGTGGCACCTTCGGCGTGTATCCGGCCGTTCTCGCGCGGCTGGCGAGTCTCGGGCGCGCCGGGCATCGCGTCGACGCCGTCGTCGACTGCCAGAACGGGATCCCGTTCTTCAGCCCGTTGGTGCTACCCGCCGCCACCCCGATCGTGCAGGTCCTCCACCACGTCCACCAGAAGCAGTTCCCGCTGTACTTCCCCGGGCCGGTCGCCCGTGTCGGCCAGGTGCTGGAGTCGCCCGGCAGCCGGCTGGTCTACCGGCACCGGCCGGTCGTCGTCGTCTCGCCGTCGACGCGGGACGAGGCACGCGCCGTCCTGGGCCTGCCCGGCCCCCGCTACCTGGTTCCCAACGGCGTGACCAGCATGGCCCCGCCCACCGCGACCAACGGCGCCACCGGGGTCGAGGCCGGCCTCGGCGCCGGCGATGACGGCGTTGGTGGCGGTGCGGGTGAGGGCGGCGGACCGGCCGCCGTGCCGACGATCGTGTGCGTCGGGCGGCTCGTTCCGCACAAGCGCCTGCACCTGCTGCTCGACGCCGTGGCGACCCTCGCCGCCGCGCATCCCGGGCTCGCCGTGCACATCATCGGCGACGGGCCCGACCGGGATCGGCTGCGGGCGCATGCCGCCTCACTCGGGCTCAGCACCGCCGCGGGCCTCCCCCACCGCGACGGTGACGTCGTGCGATGGCACGGCTATGTCGACACCGCCACCCGGGACCGGCTGCTCGCCTCGGCCTGGCTGACGGTGAACCCGTCGCATGGCGAGGGCTGGGGACTGTCCGTGCTGGAGGCGGCGGCGCTGGGCGTGCCGGCGGTCGCGTTCCGGGTCCCCGGACTGCGCGACGCGGTGCGCGACGGCGTGACCGGCTGGCTCGTCGAGGACGGCGAGCCGCTCGGGCCCACGCTGGACGCGGCGCTGCGCACCCTCGCGGATCCGGCGGGCGCGGCGCGGGTGCGATCCGCCGCACGGACCTGGGCGTCCGGGTTCACCTGGGACGCCAGCGCCGAACTGCTGGCCCGGGTGGTCGGCGCGGAGATCGACCGGCTGGCCGGCGCGGGCGGGCGGGGGCGGGAGCGCAGGCGGGTGGATGACGAGCTCACCCACGCCACCTTCACCCTGGCGCCCGGCGCCCCGCGGCCCGCCCTGCGCCGCACCGACCTGCTCTACCGGCCGGATCCGGCCGGCGCGGAGATGGTCGCGCTCCTCTACGGCACCGGTGAGGCGGACGCCCGCGCCGCGCTGGCCCGCGCCGGGCTGCGGTCGCCGGCACGCCTGCGTCCCGGCACCGGCGAGGATCTCCTGCTCGCCGCCGGGCACGCGCTGCCGGCCTCCCCCACCGTCGACCGCCGCGGTGCCGCCCCGCTCCCCGGTCCGCCCGCGGGCGTCCCGGCCGCCGCCCGCTGAACCGCCGCCCGCACGGGCGCCGGCGACGAGCGCGGGCGCCGCGCGGCCGGGAACGATCAGCGGGTGGGGACGATCAGCGGGTGGGGACGGTGCCCCGGCGCTGGTCGGCGGCCGGGGAGAAGCGGCTCCGCTCCGGCCGTCGAGCCGGAGCGGCGGCCGGCTCCGACGCCGGTGCCGGCGAGGCGGACCGCGGTGACGCCACGGACGGGGGCGCCGAGGCGGGCGGCGTCGCCGACCCGGCGGAGCCGATCTCGACCAGTTCGGCGAACGAGGCCCGGAAGAGATCCGCGAAGGCCGGCACGGAGCCCGGACCGAACAGCTGCCGGTGATGGCCGAAGGTGACGTTGAGCCTGTCCCCCATCCCGAGCACCCCGATGAACAGGCCCTGCGGCATTCCGGCCGTCCCAGTGAAGTAGACGGCGGTCACGGCCGGGCCGGTACCGGCCACCAGGCCGCCGCTGCCGACCGCGACGAGCAGCCGCCCGGACCCCGCGCGCGGCGCGGCCGTGCCGATCGGTCCGGCCACCGCGTCGTGACGGCCGAGGTTGCTGACCGCGGCGGTCGGCGCGAGCAGCGGGCGCCCGGCGGCGACGCCCAGGCGCAGCAGGGTGCTGCGCCACGGGCCCGGGACGAACCGGGCGGCGGCGATCCCGAGGGCACCCGACACGCCCGGCACCGGCGGCGGGACGACCTGCTTGGCCTGGCATGTCTGCTCGACGACCCGGCCGGCCAGGCGCACCGGATCGGCCCGCTCGGCCGCCTCGCTCATGATGATCGTCTGACCGGTCCGGTTGCCGCTGATCTCCGCCGGCCCCGGGAACGACGACGAGCTCGCCGAGGCCGCGAACGACGGCGCGGTGACCAGGTCGACCGGCATGCGGATGCGCAGCCGCCCCGTCTCGCCGCCGCGCCGGGCGTTCCACCGGTCGACCGCGAGGTGCGCGGCCCCGAGCAGCAGGTCGTTGACCGTCATGTGGCGGCCGTCGGGAAGAGTGCGGCCGCCGCTCGGCGCCGGCAGCACCATCGGGTGGAAGCCGTAGCCGTCGCCGCGGCCGAGCGTCAGCGGGGTGATGTAGCGACCGGAGCGACGCACCAGCGCCGACCAGCCCGGCGCCCCGGAACGGACCACCGCGGACATTCCCGCCGGCATCCCCCGCACCGTGCCGCCCGCCGGCCGCGGACCGTCGGACGGGTGGTGCTCGTCGGACGGGTGGCGGTAGTGGTCGAGGATCTCGGTGACGAGGGCGGCGAGACGCAGCCCGTCGAAGGCGAGATGGTGGGCGACCACGCAGAGCTGGTCGCCTTCGGGGCGGCGGACGAGCGCCACCCGCAGCGGCGGGTAGCGGCGCAGGTCGAACGGCGCCGACGAGAGGAGCTCCTGGACTCGCCAGCCGTCGGTCCCGTCGTCGACGAAACCGAACGGATCCGCGGTCGGTTCGGCGGCGAAGCGCCACGCGTGCTGGCGGGAGCCGTAGAGCACGGCCCGGGCCATCGGGTGGCGACGAATCACCGCCCAGACCGCGGACCGTAGCTGGTCGGGGTCCAACCGGCCGTCGATCTGCACCAGCAGCCCGCAGGTCAGGGGCGCACTCGCCCGGTCCGACGCGGCAAGAATCTGCTCACCAGGAGTCAACACCCGATCGGGTATCGGCGATGCCGGGGCATCGCCCTCGTGCGCCCATCCCATAGTCGTTGGCCGGCCTCTCTCCTGGGTTTCTCGCGAATTCACAGCGATGGCGCGCGTCGCCGGTAAGAGTTCACTAAGACTAGCCACCGAGAAATGCCTGTTCGCGACAGAGGTCACTCCCCCGAGGGGACGGGCCGTGGGACTGAGTGCTCCGCCGCCCGGGGTATCGCCACCATCCGTGACAGGCCCGGGCCGTTGCTCCGCCAACGCCGCCGGTCCGCTCCGACGGGCCCTCGAATAGCACCGAAGATCGTGACGGAACGTAGTTTTGGGCAGCGGGGGTCCCGGTGCCCGACGGTGGGTGGACGATCGCCACCCCCTGCCTACCCCGCCCCCATCGGCCGCCCGGGCGAGCCACCGCCCTCCCCCGGGACTCCCCGAGGCGGCTACCCACTGTCAGACACTGGTCATCATTCGAGGGAACTGAGAGGATGGTCACAGGGACTTCACGGTGATGGTAACGGCACGTTATGTGCTCGCGGCGCTCGGTTCCACCCTCGACGGTGGCCTGCCGCGCGTCGAGCGCCCGGGCGCCGGTCCGGCCTGATCGAGCGGAGTGCGCGTCCGTCCGCGCGGGTGCGGCGCCCGCGTCACCCGCGACCCGGGCCCGAAGGAGCGGTATGACCGAGGACGGACACTTCGCGCCGGAGCGGCTTGAGCTCGCGGACCTGGTCTGTCTCACCGGCGCCGAGACCGCGCGCTACGCGGGGGTGGCGATCCCGAACGAGCGCGACGTCGCCATCGTCGACCTGCTGCGCAAGGCGCGCCGCACCGGCGGTCCCGGCCAGCTGCTGGACCTGATCCGCCCGGAGGTGGAGGCGGAGACGCTGCGCACGTTCGCCCTGCGGATGGCGTCGCTGGCGGTCCGCCGCGCCGATCCGGAGCTGCTGCGGATGGGGCTGCTCGCCGTCTCGGTCTCGACCCTGCGCGCCGTGGACCGCCACGACGACGTATCCGTGCTCGCCCCGCTGTGGCGGACGGCGAGCCTGCTGCGTCTCGATCCCGCCGCCGAGTTCGCCGCCGCGGCGGCGGAGTTCCCGGCCGCGGCACCCCTGCTGTCCGGCTGGCTCGACCGGCCCGCGTCGCTGCGGGAGCTCACCGTGTTGGGCTTCCACGAGTCGGCGGACGCCGACGGGTTCCGCTACGCGGAGGACTGGGCGGAGCTGTCCCGCGAGTTCGACGAGGAGTTCGCCCACCGGTCCCTGCTGCGCCGCGTCACTCTGCCCCTGCTGCGCCGCCGCCCCCGGCACTGAGCCCGCGACCCGCCGGCTCGGCCCGGGTCCGTTCCCAGGACCACACCGCCAGCGCGGCCAGCGCCGCGGCGAAGGCGACGGCTCCGAGCAGCTGCACGACCGTGCTGAACGCCCCGCTGCCGCTGCCCGGCTGGCTGTTCGGCGCGGCCGCGACGCCGATACCGGCTCCGAGCATCGCGAGCCCGGCGATCCAGCCCAGCACAGCCGGCCGGCCCCGGCCGATCCAGACCAGCACCGGCACGGCCAGCGCGACCGGCCCCGCGACCAGCACCAACGCGATCATCGCCAGGCCCGTCCAGAGGACCGCCGGCAGCCACGCGGGCCCGGTCCCAGGCGGGCTCTCCCGGCCGAGGCGGCGGCGTGCCGAGGCCGGCGGGCGGGGGAGGACCGGGTACGAGTCCGGGTCGACGCGCCGCCGCAGCCGATACCGGCCCGGCAGCACGGCGAGCGCCACGAGCAGCAGTACCAGGCCCAGACCGATGAGCAGATCGCGCCGGTACTCGATGCCGGGCCGGTTCTCGATCACGATCGTGCCGCCGGCACCGGCCGGGACGATCCAGCCCTGCTGCCAGCCGTCGAGACGGACCGGGGCGAGCGTGCCGCCTCCGAGACGCGCCGTCCAGGACGTGTTCGCGTTCTCGCGGACCGCGAGGAAGGCCCGGCTGCCCGCCGCGATGTCCACGGTGCGGCGCTCCGAGCCCCACTGACGGACCGTCGTCGCCCGCGGCGGCTGGTCGGACAGCTCCGGGCCGGTCCCGACCAGCGAGAGCGAGTCGACGAGGATCGAGGTCGGCCCCTGGTCCACGGAGACCAGGTGCGGCCCGGCGGACAGGGCGAGCACCCCGCCCTGCGTGCACAGCGACACCCGCACCGGCCGTACGGACGTCACGTCGCTGTTGCGCCCGGTGATCCGCAGCGGGTGGCGGCCGCCGTCGACGACGAGGGTGGGGCCGTCGCCGCAGTCGACGAGCAGCGGGCCGTCGTCGGCGGGCGGGGTGCCGCGCGGCGGCGGCAGGAAGCTCGCGGTGCCGGCGACGACCACGTCGGTCTGCCGAGGCACGTCGAACCGGCGGGACAGGGCCAGCTCCTCGGACCCGCCGAACGGCTGCGCCGGATCGACCCGCTCGCGTTCCAGGGAGAAGGCGAACTGGCCGCTGTCGGCGCCGGCGAACAGGCGCCCGACGTCGTCGGGCAGCTGCGCGTAGCGCTGGAACCGGACGCCGGGGATGGTGATCTCCCGGATGCCGGCGCCGAGGGTGTCGTCGTTCTCCCGGCTGACCCGCTCGAAGGTGATGCGGTACCAGCGGCTCTCCCCCGGCGGGACGGCGAGGCGCTGGGTGTCCTCGACCGAGCGCACCGTGGTCACGATGGTGCCGGCCTGCGTGGTCACCCGCATCGCCTGCACCGTCGGGCGCCAGGCCCCCTCGGCGAGCAGCTGGACGTCGATGTACGGCACGGACATCCGCCGGCCGACGTCGAGCTGGATCCACTGGCCGGCCGAGGTGGTGCCGTTCTTGCGCAGCGCCGTCCAGGCGGTCGCCGGGTAGCCGTCGACGGCGGCCTGCGGCGCGAGGTCCGGGGCGGCGAGCAGGTCGTAGCCGTAGGAGGAGGCGGTGACGGACATGCCGCCGGCATAGCCGGCGACGGTCTGGTGGCCGTCCACGTCGTCCTCGGCCCACTGGTTGGGCGAGCCGGCGCGGCCGACCGCGTTGCCGGTCGGGCCGAGCAGGTAGGAGTTGGCGTCGTGGACGATGCCGAACGTGCTGTCCCGGCGGGTGAGGGTGTCCGTGTCGACCCAGGCCGTGGTCGGGCCGATCACGTCGCCGGGCGCCGCCTTGATCGCGGCGGGGCTGGTCGACGGCGGGGTCGTGTTGGCCGGGGCGGCGAGATCACTGGCGAGCACCACGGCCCGGTCGGGACTGAGCAGGCCCTGCGCGGCCATCTGCACGGTCGCCTCGGGTCCGCCGGAGACGACGACCGCCCGGTCCGCCGGATAGGACTGCACGAGCGTCGTCCCACCCGGCACCGTCCACACCTCCAGCGCCGGCACCGTGCCCTTGGGATTGCGCAGTTCGGGGATGAGCCGTTCCTTCGCCGAGGCCCGCCCGAGCACCTGCGGACCGAAGGACGCGGCGAGGGTGAGGCCCGAGGAGCGCAGCGCCCGGTGCAGCTCGTCGGTGGACGGCGGGATGTCCCAGTCCTTCTGCTCCAGGTCGTTGCGCAGCAGGATCTGCCCGATGCCGGCCCTGGCGAGCGCCGTGGCGAGGCCGGTCGCCGAGCCGGTGGACAGCTCGTGCTCGATGCCGTCCATCAGCCGGGTCACGCCCACCCCGCCGAGCGGGATGAGGCTGCGCACCCCCCACGGGGTCTTCGCGAGCCACTGCAGCGGCTCGTCCAGCGGGCGTCCCCAGTCGTACTCGGCGAACGGCGAGCCCGGGACGACCAGGGTGCGGCCGCCCTGCGGGTTGCCGCCGAGCCAGTCCGCGGCCTGCACCCAGTAGTCCGGCACCGCGCCGAACGGCCGCGGCTGCAGCGCGCGCCCGGACAGGGCCGGCGTCATGCCGCACACCAGCGCGGCCGCGGTGAGCGCGGCGGTCACCGTCGCCACCCCGGCGCGGGGCCGGGGCCACCGCCGCCGCCGCCGGCCGGCGGCCGCGGTGAACCGGGTCGGCAGCACGGTCAGGGCGTGCGCGACGCCCAGCGCGATCGGCAGCCGCACCACCGGCTGGAACTTGTAGACGTTACGCAGGAAGCCGAGCTGGTTGCCGAGCAGGTCACGCAGCTCACCGGAGAACGGGCTACCCGGGTGGCCCGGGTACGCCGCGGACACCGACACGGTGCCGACGGCCAGGGTCACCAGCAGGAACCGGCGGGCGGGAAGATCGGAGCGGCACAGCCCCCACAGCCCGATCCCGGCGACCGCGGCGGAGCCGACGATCGGCACCGGCCTGGAGACGTACTCGGTCGCGGCGGGCAGCCAGGCCCGCGGCAGCTGCAGGTAGGCCAGCCAGTCCGTCGCGCCGCGCAGCGCCTCGGCGACGGACGTGGACGCCGTCGTCGTCTCGGCCGTCTCGGTGTACGGGAGGAAGTTGAGGCCGTAGCGGCCCTGCACCCGCAGCGCGAGCAGCCACCAGGCCGTCGCCAGGAACACGGCGACGACCCACCAGGCCCGCAGCGCCCAGGCCCGCCTGGTCCCGCCGGCGAACAGCAGCACCACCGCGGGGCACAGCAGCACGCACAGGGTGACGGTGGCGTTGATCCCGCCGGTCGCGAGGATCGCGAGCCCGGACAGCGCGGCCGCGCGCCGCGGCGAGAGCCGGCACGCCGGATCGGTGGCCGGATCCGCGCCCGGGCCCGCCGGGCCGGCGGCGGTGCCCGTGTCGGCGCCGAGCGCACCGTCGGGGCGCAGCGCGAGGACGAGCGGCAGGGTGATCCAGGGCAGCATCGTGGCGCCGGCCATCGCGACGGACGTCGCCCCCACCTTGCCGAGGAACATCGGCGACAGCGTGTAGGCCAGCCCCGCCAGGACCCTGGTGACGGGCACCCCGATGCGCAGCGCGTCCGCGAGGCGCACCACGCCCCACGACGCGACGGTGAGCAGCAGCGCCATCCACAGCCGCTGCGTGATCCAGGGCGACACGCCGAGCGCCTTGCCCAGGCCGAAGAACGGGCCCATCGGGAACAGGTAGCCGACGTACTGGTTCGGCAGGTAGCCGAACTCGGCGAGGGAGTTCCACAGGTGGGTAGCCCGGCCCATGAAGCCCCACGGGTCGAGCGGGACGTCGAGCTTGGTGTCCGCGGTCAGCTTGCCCGGCGCCTGCACCAGGTACAGCACGGCGAACCCGACGGCGAACCCGAGCAGCGGCCAGCGCGAGGTACGGCGAGCGCGCGGGGACAACGGGGCCGCGCCGGCGTCCACGACGGGCGCCCCGGACACGCGCGGCCCGGTCGCCGCCGCGACGGCGGGCCCACCGGCGGGTGAAAGGATCGCTGGCTCCAAGGTCCGGAAGGGGGTGTCCCGACACTACAGACCGGACCACATTCGTCCGGACACCCCCCACCTCGCCCCGGGACGCCCCGGCGCGACGGGCGCTAGGAGGACGCGCGGCGGCCCGCGCCGTCCGGTCCCACGGTGCCCGGGCCCAGCGACGCCCGGGCGCCGCCCGCCGCGAGGACCGTTCCGAGCGCGGCGGCCAGCGCCACCGCGGGCGTCGGCTCGGCGGCGGGACTCGGGATGGCGAGCGCCGGCTCCTCGGCCGGCGGGCGAGGCAGGCTCTCCGCGGCGTTCGGGCGGCTCACACCCGGCTTCGGTCGGTCGATCGTGGTGGGGGGCGGCGCACCCGCCGGCTCACGATCGTTCGTCCCGCGGGCGTCGCCCTCGGCAGCGGGTCGACGCGGCGGGGACAGTGGCGCGCGCGCCGCCGGGGAGGACACGGCGAGCGAGGACACGCCGAGCGAGGACACGGCAGGTGTGGGCGGCACGATCGGCGCCGACGGCCTGGCCGGTGTGGACGGGGTCACGGGGGACCCCGGGACGGTGGGCGGCGGGGGCGTCGGGCCGTCGGAGGTCGCGGACCTCGGCGCGATGACCAGACCGGGCGCGGCCCGTCCCAGGTAGCGGCGGGCCCGCACCACGTCGACGATCATCGCGGGAGTGTGCCGGGTGACCCGGAACGTCCCGCCGGGAACCTCGGCCCAGCGAATCGGCACCTCGGCGATCCGATAGCCGATCGAGCGGGCGATGGAGAGCACCTCGACGTCGAACCCGAAGCCGGACGAGCGGGCGAGGCTGAACAGCAGCTTCGCCTCCGGGCCGCGGAACGCCTTGAAGCCGCACTGGGTGTCGGCGACGTCCAGGCTGGCCAGCGACCGGGTGATCTGGTTGAAGGCCCAGCTGCCGACCCGGCGGCCGTTGGAGCGGACCGCGCCGCCGCCGATGCGCCGCGAGCCGAGCGCGACCTCGGCGTGCTCCAGCGCGGCGAGCAGCAACGGGAGGTCACTCAGGTCGGAGGCGCCGTCCGCGTCGAGGAAGACGATCGACTCCCCGCGAGCCATCGACACGCCGGCGCGCACCGCCGCGCCCTTGCCCGAGTTCCACGGCAGCCGCATCACGTGCCCGCCGCGCAGCCCCGTCAGGTACTCCTCGGCGACCGCGGCGGTCCCGTCCGTGCTGCCGTCATCGACCACGATCACCTCGGCGCCGGGAATCCGGCGCAGGGCCGACACCAGAGGCGGAAGCGAACCGGGTAGACGCATCGCCTCGTTGTAGGCCGGGATGATGACGCTCACGGGCACGCTGTCCAAGGGTCAACTCCTAGGCTTCGACGGCGGAACCGGTGACAGACGCCGGCCAGGGCGTCGCGATTGGTGACAGCCGATCGAGATCAGCATGCAGTTTCGAGTGATTGACGACGAGTGTCAATGTATGCGCACCCGAGTCTGCATCCGACCCTCGTTCCTCTTACTTCCCGGACAGGCACTAACAGGCCATACATTGGGTTATCGGCGGATCTCTCTGTGGCGACCAGCATACGGACACCGCGGGACAGATGGCGCAGCGGGTCCGACACGTGGACACGGGAAGCACGAAAGCCTCCCCTACGTAAAGCGACCAAACAGCGCCGAGTCGGCGACCGACATCCCTCGAAGGTCACGACAAAAAGACACCGGACACCCAACAGAGAATGCGATCAAAGGGAGGAGAGGGCCGGGCGTATTTCGGCGGCGCCGGCCGCACGTGCGGCCGAACGCCGAATCCCCTCATGCACGTCGGTCACGGCATCGGCCGTCCGCTCGGGGCGCCGCACGAGCGATCCGCGTCAGGCCACGGATATGCGCCCCCGGTCGGTCGCGGCGACCTCCGCGGAGAGTTACGATCATCAGGCCGACCGGCGGCTGATCGCCTGGTCCCAGTGCACACGGTCGGCGGGCGGAGGAATGTTCGCATGGTCCCGACCGACCGTCCCGCCCGGCCGCGGCCGGCGCCGGGCGGGGACGTCGACGGCCAGTTGCGCGGCCTCATCGGCGCCGGGCGTTCCCGACTGCCACCGACGAGTGCGATGCGGGCGCGTGACGTCGACCGCCCTACCGAGGCCGACCTCGCCGACGCCGAGCGGACCGTCGTGCTGCGCCGCGGCCCTCACCCCGCGCCGCGGCCCGCGGACGGCGACGGGGCGCGTGCGGGCGCCGGCCGCCCGCGGCGGGGCGAGAGCGGAA